>JALVUY010000131.1 GCA_027023665.1 Methanocaldococcaceae archaeon | reverse complement strand
GTAATTGGAATATGTGGTATAATATTATTTTTAATAACATTTAAATATTTTGAATTTTCTTGAGTATAAAATTCTTTATGTAAAATTCTTCTTCAATTTTCTAAATTTTCATAATCCTCTTTGTCTATCAATCTCCTAATTTTAATTTCCTCTTCTTCACTAATATTAAACTTTTCTAAAACTCCTTTTAAAACTCCCAAGTGTCCTATATGTACATCAAAATCTATTCCTATATTCATTAATCCATCCATTGCTAAATTTAAAATTTCAGCATCTGCTAATGGCTCTTTACAGCCAATTAACTCGCAACCCATTTGCCAAAACTCTCTAAATCTTCCTGCCTGTGGTCTTTCATATCTAAAGCAGTTAGCAAAATAATAAAGTCTTAAAGGTTTTTGTAATATTTTCAATTCATTTATGTAGAATCTCACTACTGGAGAGGTCATCTCTGGTCTTAAAGCCATCTCTCTACCGCCGTGATCTTTAAACACATATAACTGCTTTCTAATCTCTTCCCCAGTTTTTTTAGCAATTAACTCAAAACTTTCAAAGGTTGGTGTTAATATCTCCAAATATCCGTATCTCTCAAAAACTTCTCTTAACTTATTCTCAATGTATCTCCTTTTTTTCATCTCCTCTGGTGTAAAATCTCTAGTTCCTCTTGGCTTTTGAAACATGTCTATCAACCCATTAAGATTATATATAACTTTTAACACTAAAATAAATAAAGTGGTTATTAATAAACCTTTACAATAGTTTCAGAAGTGTAACTATTAAGTCAATTATTTTTAATTTACAAAGACAAAGCCATTGAATTGAAAACAATAAATTAAAAATTATTTTTGTTTTGAATTTAAAGGAAAATTTTGAGTAATTTATAGTTGTTTTAAAATTTACAAAAATTATAGATTTAAATGGATTTAAAATATTTGATTTTTGTTTTTAATTTAAATAAATTATTAAAGTTATAAATTTAAAAATTTTGAAGTGATGATTATGGCAAATCTAACTCCTATGATGAGACAGTATTATAGAATTAAGGAGAGATACAAAGATGCCTTACTGTTTTTCAGAGTTGGAGATTTCTATGAATTGTTTGATGAAGATGCTAAAATTGCCTCAAAAGAGCTTGGCATTGTATTGACATCAAGAGATAAAAAGCATCCAATGGCTGGCGTTCCTCATCACGCTGTATTTCCATACATAAAGAGGCTGATTGAGAGAGGTTATAAGGTAGCAATATGTGAGCAAGTTGAAGACCCTTCAAAAGCAAAAGGTTTGGTTAAGAGAGAGGTTGTTAGAGTAATAACTCCTGGAACTCTAATCGAGGAGGAATTGTTATCTAAAGAGAACAACTATTTAATGTCTATATATAAAGGTTGCAAGTATGGAATTGCCTTGATAGATGTATCTACTGGAGAGTTTTTAACTACAACCGTAGATACATTTGATGAGGTAATTGCTGAAATTTTAAAATTTACTCCTGTTGAATGTATAATTCCAAAAGACTTTGAGAATATAGAGGAGATTAAGAAAAACATTCCAGTAGTTCATCCACTATCTTCAGAATATTATGATAAGGAGGAATGTATTAACCTTCTTAAAGAGTGCATAACAAACTTAAATGATGTTGATATAGAGAAAGAGTCAATATTTGCGTGTGGTTCCGCCTTAAAGTATGTTATAGAGTCTTTATTGGTAAAAGACATTAAATTGAGATTACAAAAGTATATCAGTAAGGAGTATATGATCTTAGATTCAACAACTTTAAAAAATCTTGAAATTTTCAAAAATTTAATTGATGGTAGTAGGAGAGGTTCTTTAATTGAAGTTTTAGATAAAACAGTAACATCTATGGGTAGTAGGTTGTTAAAAAGATGGATTCAGAGACCTTTAATAAATGTTGATGAAATAGACAAGAGATTAGAGGCAGTTGAAGAACTTTATGAAAAAAGTTTTTTAAGGCAGAATCTTAGAGAGATTTTAAAAGATGTTTATGACCTTGAGAGGATAGTTAGTAGAGTAGAGTATAAAAAAGCGACACCAAAAGATCTTGTTGCTTTAAAAAACTCTTTAAAAGCTGTAGAAGAAATAAAAAACTTTAACTTTACTTCTCAAAAACTCAGTAAAATAGTTGAAGAATTAAAAACATTAAATGATGTTGTAGAACTTATAGATAATGCTATTGTTGAAAATCCTCCTTTAAGTATAAAGGATGGAGGAATAATTAAAGATGGATTTTGTGAAGAGTTAGATGAGTTGAGAGAACTTAAAGAAAACCATGAAAAGTTTATTAAAGAGATTGAAGAGAGAGAAAGGAAAAATACTGGAATAGAGAAATTAAAAGTTGGCTATAATTCAGTAATTGGCTACTATATAGAAG
>JALVUY010000130.1 GCA_027023665.1 Methanocaldococcaceae archaeon | reverse complement strand
AAAAAATTATAGTACATACAATTATTTAATCACAATTATTCAAGGATATAAAAAAGGTTGTAGATATGGTAATTCAAATAATAAATGATATAATAATACACAACTCCATTAAAAACTATGTGTTATGTTTTTTCTTTATATTTTTTTCAATAGTTATTGGAAGATACATTGGGTCATTAATTGAAAGAATTGCCGACAAATTAAGTAAGAAAAAATGGTTAGAATTGGATGAAATTGTTGTAAGAGCCTTATCTTTGCCAATAGCCATAGGTATTGTATTATTTGGATTATATTTAGGATTTTCTTTTATTTATCTTCCAATATTTTTAAAAACTCTAATAAACAGGGGTATTGTAGTAGCATTTATAATTTGTGTTGTGATATTTTTTGACAAGTTTATTTCCGAGTTAGTTGAGAGATATTTAGCAGATACTATATCAAAGAAAACTAAGATGGAAGTTGATGAGCAAGTAATTATTTTAGTTAAAAAATCTATCAGATTATTTATATGGTTAATTGGATTAATGCTCATTTTGAGCAATTTAGGATATGATATAAAGACACTCCTTGCCGGTTTAGGTATTGGAGGTTTAGCATTTGCATTAGCATCACAAAATTATGTATCTAACTTAATTGCTGGATTGATAATATTAACTGACAAGCCATTTAAGATAGGTCATTGGATTAGTTTTAGTGGAGGAATGGGAATTGTTGAGGATATAGGAATAAGAAGCACTAAAATTAGGACAATTGACAACTCTATTATCGTAGTTCCGAATTCAAAGTTAATAAATGATATAATACAAAATACACCATCAAAAAATAAATGGAAGGTTACTATGACTATTGGACTAACTTACAACACGACAGCAGATGAGATAATAAAAGCAAAAGAAATTATCAAAAAAATTTTATTGGAACATCCAAATGTTGAAAATGAGCCAATAACTGTTTATTTTAAAGAGTATGGTGATTGGAGTTTAAACATACAGGTTGTATATTACATTAAAAATAATAAATATACAGGTTATCAAACATATATAAATACAATTGATGAAGTAAATCTAAAAATTAAAAGAGAATTTGAAAAGGAAGGCTTAGAGTTTGCGTTCCCAACATATACAGTTTATTTAAAAAGTGACGACAACTATAAAAATTAGGTTAATAATTTGATAGAAGATTTTTATTTTTATTTGCTCTTTTACTTTTATCTTAATTGTAAATTAATATTTTATTTTTCTATTATTTATTTTGATTATTACCATATCTCCTTACAAACATATGTTTCGCTAAGATTGGAGTTATTACAGAGGTTATTATAGAGAGTGTTACTATAGTTACAAATATACTATTATTTATTAAACCAAGTTCTTTTCCAATTGATGCTGCAACTAATGAGGCCGAAATTTTTGGAATTGTCAATAAACTTCCAAAAATACCTTTTATTTTATCAAATTTTAGTAATTTTAACGCAAATAAACCTGAAATAAATTTTAAAACTATTGCTGAAATTAATGTAATTAACAATATTTCTAAATTGCTTAGATTAAAAACTACTCTAATATTTGTTTCCATTCCTAAAATTAAAAAGAATATTGGAATAAAAAATCCATAACCAATTGCATTTAAGTTTTTATTTAATAATTCATCATGTTCTTCTTTAGTTAATGCTTCACTAACAGCAACTCCACATATAAATGCTCCAACAATTGGATGAATTCCAATGATTTCTCCAACTATTATTGCTATAAATATAATAAATAGAACATAATGAATCCTCTGTGCATGAAGTTTTTCAAATAATTTAAGAATATAACGAGATATATAGGGAATTGCCAATAATAATACAACAATGTATAAAAATGCCTCTAATAGGAACATTCCTATATTACTTTCACCAACCCCTAACTTTATAACTACTGAAAGTAATAATAAGGTAAATAAATCAACCACAATCGTAGCACTTAATATTATAGTACCCAATCTTGTTTTAACCATATTTAACTCATTTAAAATTCCATAAACAATAGCAACAGAGTGTGAGGCAAAAATTACGGCATACAATAAACTTCCAATAAATCCAAGGCCTAAATATTGTCCAACTAAATATCCTCCAATTCCTGGAATTATTAAAGAAAATGAGCTTAAAATTAGCGAGTTTTTAAATTCCCCTCTTAAAGTTTCGTTATCTACCTCCAAACCTGCCAAAAACATTAACATAATTGCTCCAAGATCAGCAAGCACTTTTAAAGTTTCATCTAATTGGAGAATATTCAGTCCATAAGGACCTATAATCATTCCTGCAATCATTATAGAGGTTATGGCAGGGATATTAAATCTCTTTAATAGATTGGGAACAATAAATATTATCGATAAAATTATAAAAAATATGTAGTAATAGTTGTCCATTACATCACCATTAAATATCCTACATTATAATTTGCTTCTATTGTTTTTTAATGTTTATTAATTTATTGTAGGTGATGTTATATGATAATCTTTGCTGGATTAGGATTATATGATGAAAATGATATGACTCTAAAAACTTTAAAATTTGCTAAAAAGGTAGATAAAATTTATGCAGAATTTTACACATCTGTTTTAACTGGCACTACAATAGAAAAAATAGAGGAGGTTTTAGGTAGAAAAATACATGTTTTAAGTAGAAAAGATGTTGAATATGAAGGCTATAAAATAATAGAGGAGGCAAAAGACAAAGATGTAATGTTTCTAACTGCTGGAGACCCTATGGTAGCAACAACCCACATAGATTTGGTAATAGAGGCTAAAAAGAGAGAAGTTGAAGTTTTAATTATAAATGCTCCATCAATTTATTCAGCAGTAGGAATTACTGGCCTACAATTATATAAATTTGGCAAAACTACATCAATTGTCTTCCCAGAGGAAAATTATTTCCCAGAAACTCCATATAATGTAATAAAAGAAAACTTAGAGAGGGGATTACATACTCTCTGTTTATTAGATATAAGGATAGAAGAAAATGAAAAAAGATTTATGACTGCTAACGAAGGATTAAAAATTTTATTAGAATTGGAGAATAGAAAAAAAGAAAATGTATTGAGTGAAGAAACTAAGGTTGTAGTAGTTGCAAGATTGGGTAGTTTAAAACCAAAATTAGTTTATGGAAAAATAAAAGATTTAATTAATTATGATTTTGGAGAGCCATTACATTCAATAATAATTCCAGGAAAATTGCATTTTATGGAAGAAGAGGCACTAAAATACCTATGTGAAAATATTTAATCTTTATTTAATTTTTTATGTTGTTGAACTTTCAGCGTCATTGTATAACTCATCTCCAATATCTACTTCCTCTTCAAAACCTCTACTATCTTTTAATGTTTCTATTCTAAACATATATGACTTATACCAAATATCTTTTGGTTTTTTCTTTATTGGAGCCAACTTCCACGCTCTTGTTTCCTCATCATAACCCCAATTTACATAGTGATTGAAATTCCTAATTATGTCTGTTATAACTACATTGAACTCATTTATTAATGTTCTTTGAATTTCTCTCCACTTGTCTAAGGAACTTTCTCTTCTTGTAATTCCAAAGTATCCTGCTCTTCTCTCTCCTTTTAATGCTGAAATTCCTCTACCAATAAATGTTTTTATTGCATATACAGTTTCAGGAGGGTCTGTAATAAATGTATCAAATGCTCTACTATACTTTTCTGGAAGTGGTTTTCTTAAATCTAATGTGATAACTTCAATATTTTTGTAGTTTAACTGTTCAGCAACTTCTTTTATGAAATTAATTAATCTCTCATCAATATCTACAACTACTATTTTTCTTGGAAGATTTGAAAGCATTAAGGCAATACTTGTTAAATCATCGTCTCCTAAAACTAAAACATCTTTATTGAATAAATCACCTCTTGAATTCATTAAAGCGATTCTTGAAACTGTACATTCTGGAGTGACAAAACCTTGATCATATTCGTGTTTTGGCAAAGGTCTATTTTTAACAATCTCTTTAAACTTTTCTAATAAATCTTTATAGTTCTTTAAAGAGACGCCTCTTCCTTCGCAACATTCACATATATCGTCCATCTTTTTACTAATTCCATACTCTTTTACAAATTCATAACCTTTTTCAGTTAATTTTATACTATCCTCTATTTTTAATAATCCCTCCTCTTCCAAAACTCTTATAATGTCAGCTACTAAAGGAAGAGGCTCTTCACTTAAATCAACAATTTTCCAAAAATCTTCTGATGTCAATATTGCTGATAAAACATTCTCTATAGATTTTTGATATACTGGTATCTCTGATCTCTCTTTAACCTTCTCTAATATTCTCTCCATCATTTCACCTCTCATAACCATAGAGGAGGCTACGCCTCCTCTATTGGGATACTCCCCCATATGCTTGTATATTTTTAATTTATATATTTTTAATTTAAGAGGCATTACCGAGCGGTAGCGAGGTAATGCATTCCCAGGTATCCCGAACCATAGGACTTCGTCCTATTGGGATACCTAAATTTACACCTCTGCCAAAGGCAGAGGTGTTAGGGTGTATAGCAATAGAGGGTTTCCCTCTATGCGGTGTATACCAATAGGGCGGAGCCCTATGGAATAAAAATTTTTAGCGAGAGAGAATATATTAAAAAGAACAAAATAAATCCATTCAATATAATTATTAATTTATATATAGAAAATAACTAATATAACAAACTATAATTAATAAATTCATCACATTGAGGATATTAAAAAAGTGTATCTACCCTTGGAAAACCGTGGCCTTCATCGAAGCCGTCGTGGCTACTCGGCACGGCCGCCTTGTGGGTAGAATGCCGAGGTGGTTTCATCCCCTGCGGAAGGTCGCCACCCGGGACATATATTAATTTATATAAATGTGGTATATATATTTTACCACAACAATTTTTATTTCTCAAGCCATCCAAAGTACTTTTCTATTATATACCATGCTCCTTGTGGAGGAATTAATCCAATCTCTGTTATTATGGCATCTATATACTTAGCTGGTGTTACGTCAAATGCTGGATTTCTTATCTTTATGCCTTTGTATTTATCTTCAAATGTTGTAACTTCTTCTGGGTCTCTTTCTTCTATTTCAATTAGTTCTCCAACTATGGTTTTTGGATGGAATTTATAAGTTTCAGCGGCTGTTAAAAAAGGTACTCTACTCTCATTAGCTATTAAAGCAATTTGAGAAGTTCCTATTTTATTTACAAGACAACCATTTGCTGTTATAGCATCAGCCCCCACAATTACAATATCTATATCTCTCATAAAGTATCTAACTGCAGAATCGACTATTAATGTAACATCAATTCCATAATCATAGAGAGTTTTTGCTGTAATGTATCCTTGATTTCTTGGCCTTGTTTCTGTGCAAAAAACTTTAATGTCCTTTCCTTCATCATATGCAGTTTTTATAACGCTTATTGCCGCCTCAGAATTGCAGTGAGTTAGTATTGTATATCCATCTTTTATTCTATTTGCCCCATACTTTCCTATTTTTTCAATAGCCTTTAATGAGGATTCTATAAACTCATCAGCCCTCTCTATAGCTCTCTCCTTTGGATTATCTTCATTTAATCCTTTTAATACATATTTAACTGCATTTGGTAAAGAGACAGCAGTAGGTCTGGCAGAGATTAATAAATTTCCCGCCTCTTTCATTTTTTTTATAAATTCTTCTTCACTTAAATGAGAGATTTTTATAGCATATTCTTTTAATGCCTTTGCGGCCGCTCTTCCAATTCTTCCAGCCCCTCTAATTTCCATATTTTTAATTTTTTCATAAGTTTCTTTTATAATTTCCATTTCACTCATATTAAACACCAAAAAATTTAATTTAATTTTAATTTAATAAAGTTAAATTATCTCAATCCTTACCTTATTCTTTTTTGCTACTTCTTTTGCTTTATCAGTTAATTTTACATTTCTACCAATAACAAACACTGGCCTAGCCCTAATTTTATTTGATTTCTTTATATGTTTTTCAATAGTTGTAGATGTTAAAGTTTGTTTTCCACATTTTACTTCAATAGCGTATTTATATTTTCCTCTTCTCACAATTAAATCATATTCTGCCTTTTTGTGCTGATTTAATTTTTTAATAATATTTCTACCTTCAATTTTATACCCTCTCTTTTTTAATTCATTGGCTACTCTACATTCTTTTTTACTACCCTTTCTTTTTGGCATTTTATCCCCACTACTTAACTAATGCTTGTTCTTTCATTATACTAATATTATTTATATAACTTATAATTCATTATAACACTTCATAAGTAAAACAGCATCATATTCCAATAAAGGACTTTCACATATTACAGTTCCCGAGGCTTCAAAATCTTTTAAAGCTTTTAAAACATCTTTATAATTAAAATTAGATTCATTTAAAGGTAAATGCCTCCTCTCCCCTCCCTTTCCATACTCTATTCCTGATAGATGAATATGCATATCCTTTATAGCGTTTTTTCCCAATATATTTTCAATCTTTTCAAGAATTTTATAAAAAGAGTTGTAATCATTTATAGCCCCTCTACTTCTTGCATAAATATGGGAGAAATCAATACAGGGTAAAATATCTAATTCAAAACAAAGTTTTAATATCTCGTCAATATCACCAAATTGTGATGTCTTTCCAGTAGTTTCAGGTCTTAACATAACATTTAAATTTAATAATTCTAATTTTTCCAAAACTTTTTGGATATTTGACTTTATTCTATTGTAAGTTACTTCCTTACTTCTTTTCAAATAATATCCAGGATGAAAAACTAAATTCCTACCACAATTGTTTAAAACCTTAGCTGTCTTGATAATTCTTCTTATACTATTCTCTATCTTTTCATTTTCATTTGCATTAAGATTTATAAAATGGGGAGCATGGGCAGAAAAAACAATATCTTTTCCAGACTCTTTCAACTTTTTAGCATAGTCCTCTTTCATATAAACTCCTTTAACAAATTCCAATTCCATAGCTTCCAAATTTAACTTTCTTAAAACATCTACTCCTTTAAATTCATCCTCTGCAGATATTGGAACTCCAGCAGTGCCAAATATTAACATCACTACCACTATATAGAATTATTCTTCACATTTTTCCTCATTTTCATCAATTGGTTTAGGTGGGACTCTTGCAACAGCTATATATCCAGTCCATAGGGGAAACCCCTATTGGTATACACCGCATAGAGGGAAACCCTCTATTGCTATACACCCTAACACCTCTGCCTTTGGCAGAGGTGTAAATTTTGGGTATACCAATAGGGCGTTAGCCCTATGGTTCGGGATACCCCGATGCATTGCCTCGCTTCGCTCGGCAATGCCTCTTCTTTCATTATAATTTTTCAGCATAACGCTCGGAGGTGTAAAATTTATTCTTCATTTTTTTCATCAACAGGTTTAGGTGGAACTCTCGCAACAGTTATATAGCCGGTATGCCCAATCATCCTTGTTGATGGTCTAACTCCCTTCTCAGAAACTTCAATTTCTCTTTCAATAAGTTCGTAAGTGTGTATATCCCAGAATCCTTCTTCTTTAAGTTTTTCAACAGTTTTTTTAACCTGCTCTATATATGGAAGATATGTAACTATCCTTCCTCTTTTTTTATTCAATGCCTTTTTTGCATTCTCTACAACATTCCAAGGGTCTGGCAAATCTAAAACGATTACATCCACATCTTTTTCATCTATCTTCTCTCTAACATCTCCAATTTTTTGAATTACATTAAATAAACCATCCTCTATTTCAATTTCATCCTCATCATCAAAATCTTCATCCAATCCAATAATTTTTTGTCCTTTTCTTATTGCCCCAACTCTTAATAGATTTTTTCTCGCAACTTTGGCAAATTCTGGTCTAATATCGTAGGTTATTACTTTCCCAGTTTTTCCAACGGCATTTGACAAATACATAGTTAATGCTCCTGAACCAGTTCCTGCTTCTACAACTGTTTCTCCTTCCCTAATTCCAGCTATACTTATAATAAAGCCAATGTCTTTTGGAAGTAAGGTAGTTACAGTTCTTTTCATTCTTTTTAATATATCAAACATTGTAGGCTCTACCAAATAAAATGTATGCCCTTTATGAGATTTTAGTTCAACACCTTCTTCAACATTCTCTAAATCTACTATTCCCAAATCTGTTCCAAATTTTTTAACATCCTTTTTTAATAAATATCTCTTCCCTCTCTCATCTACTAACAGTTTATAGGCAAACATAAACATCACTCATAAAGTTAATTTTGTTTGTTTATATTTGTTTATTATATTTTGACAAGTTTTCCAGTGTATCCTTGCAATATCTGGAAGTTTCTTATGCTTTTTATAATAATCTTCAAGGAATTTTATAGTTTTTTTATCAGATGGATAACCACTACCTATATCTCCGTAAATTTTTTTATATTTTTCAATCAAATTATCTCTCTCTACCTTTGCAATTATTGAAGCACTTGAAACTATAGGATACTTAGCATCAGCCTTATATTCAGCTATAATTTTAACATCTAAATTTCTCTCTTTAATTGTGTCTGAAATTAACTCTTTAAATTTATTAACAAATTTTTCAGAGTTGTTAAAAGCATCTATGTAAATTTCCAATTTATCATTTTTTAAATCCAATTTATCAATTAAGTTTTTAACAACCTTTGAGAATGAATTAAGTTCTATCTCATTTAAATTAATTTTGTTCATTAGTTCATTTATTTTCTCTGCCTCTAAGATTAACTTTTCAGAGTATCCCAAACTTTCAAGAGATTTTTTTAATTGACTTCTTTTATTTTTAGTTAATGCTTTACTATCTTTAACTCCTAATTTTTTTAACTCTTCTTCTTTCTCCTTTTCAATGGCATAGGCACATACTACCATAGGTCCTAAAACTGGACCTCTTCCTGCCTCATCAACTCCTATAATAAACATCGTTATCACCAATTATACAAATTCAATAATAAATTGAAGTTTTTTAAGGTTAAGTTTTACCTATTTAAAAATTTCTACTTAGATTAAGAAGTAAGAATTTTATATTAATTCCGCTAAGAAATAATTTAAATAGTCTTTATTTAACTTTTTTAAATTTGGATTTTTAAAATTTCAGAATTTTGGAGGGATACAATGATTTCAAAGAACGAGATTTTAGAGATTTTTGATAAATACAACAAGGATGAGATTACAATAGCAACATTAGGAAGCCATACATCTTTGCATATTTTAAAAGGAGCTAAGTTAGAGGGCTTTTCTACTGTCTGTATAACAATGAAGGGAAGAGATGTTCCATACAAGAGGTTTAAAGTTGCTGATAAATTTATATATGTTGATAATTTTTCAGATATAAAAAATGAAGAGATTCAGGAGAAGTTGAGAGAGTTAAACGCTATAGTTGTTCCTCATGGCTCTTTTATAGCATACTGTGGTTTAGACAATGTAGAAAATAATTTTTTAGTCCCAATGTTTGGGAACAGAAAAATATTAAGATGGGAATCCGAGAGAAGCTTAGAAGGAAAATTGTTAAGAGAAGCAGGAATAAGAGTTCCTAAAAAGTATGAAAGTCCAGAAGATATTGATGGAACTGTTATAGTTAAATTCCCAGGGGCAAGAGGTGGAAGAGGTTACTTTATTGCCTCATCAACAGAGGAGTTTTATAAGAAGGCAGAAGATTTAAAGAAAAGAGGAATATTAACTGATGAAGATATAGCCAATGCACATATAGAAGAGTATGTTGTTGGAACTAACTTTTGCATTCATTACTTCTACTCTCCACTAAAAGATGAAGTTGAGTTATTAGGAATGGATAAAAGATATGAAAGTAATATAGATGGTTTAGTTAGAATTCCTGCAAAAGACCAATTAGAAATGGAAATAAATCCAAGTTATGTTATTACTGGGAATATTCCAGTTGTTATTAGAGAGAGTTTATTACCTCAAGTTTTTGATATGGGGGATAAGTTAGTTGCTAAGGCTAAAGAGCTTGTTCCACCAGGAATGATTGGACCATTCTGCTTACAGTGTTTGTGTAATGAAGACTTAGAATTAGTTGTCTTTGAAATGAGTGCAAGAACTGATGGAGGGACAAATAGTTTCATGAATGGAAGCCCATACTCTTTCTTATACAATGGTGAGCCATTAAGTATGGGTCAAAGAATTGCAAGAGAAATTAAAATGGCTTTACAGTTGAATATGATTGATAAGGTAATCTCATAATTTAAAATTTTTAAAGTTTTTTAGTAAAAGAGTTAAAATAGTGTTTTACCTATTTTTCTTTTTTTAATTAAACAAACTAATTAAAAAAATAAAGTTATGGATTATTGATTTTTATGGCTGTATTATTAACCCATTCAACGAATATAGGTTCGTCTGGAATATTATCTAATTGTTTAAAGTATTCTAC
>JALVUY010000129.1 GCA_027023665.1 Methanocaldococcaceae archaeon | reverse complement strand
ACAAAAAATAAAGAAGATTTTGGAAGATTAATGACAAAAAATCACGAACTTTTAAAAAAATTGAATGTTTCTACGCCAAAACTTGATAAAATTGTTAATATTGGAAATATATATGGATATGGAGCAAAATTAACTGGTGCTGGGGGAGGGGGGTGTGTGATAATATTAGTTAATGAAGAAAATGAGAAAGATTTAATAAAAGAGTTAAATAAGGAGAATGTAAAAATCTTTAAGTGTGAGATGATGATTTAATTTTGATGTATATTATTTTTTAAAATTTCTCTTGCTCTATATTCTGCTCTTGCTTCTATATCTTTAAGAATATTATCTACCCAATGAACACCATATAGGTAGTGTATTAATAAACCTATACCTCAAAATGCAAGTGGATAGATGAACCAAATTTCATCAGGAGTATATAAAAGGTTCTCAACTATAAACATTGCATTAACTATTATGTAGATTATTAAATGAATTAAAAATTTCCTTTTCTTTTTTTCTTTTATTATTTCTCGATAAACTTTTTTATAGACATCCAAAGGTATTTCACTTACCATTTAATGTCACCAGTATTATTCTATGTATAATTATATTTATTACTTCAGATATTTATAATTTATACTTGACACTTTTCTTTTATAAATTCCAATAGATTTCTTCTAACCTCTCCAATTGTGTATCCCCACTTAATAGGAATATTATCCTTTTTATTTAAAATTTCAAGTAAATGAGCTACTCTTGGTAATCTTAGATTTGCCTTTCTTATTGTTTCAACATCACTAAAAACCTCTTGTGGAGTACCTTCTTTTAAAATCTTCCCATTATGGATAACATAAACTTTATCTGCATATACTGGAACTAAATCAACGTCATGTGTTGAGATAACAATTGTCATTCCCTTTTTATTTAAATCATAAAGTAATTTCATAATCTGAGAAGCTCCAACAGGGTCTAAGCCAGCGGTTGGTTCATCTAACACAATAACTTCTGGTTTCATTGCTAAGATTCCAGCAATTGCTACTCTCTTTTTTTGCCCTCCACTTAGGTGATGTGGTGGCTTATCTCTATACTCCCACATACCAACTGCTTCTAACGCCTCTTTAACTCTCTCTCTAACATCATCCTCTGGTAGTCCTAAGTTTAAAGGTCCAAATGCCACATCATCTTGAACTGTTGGAGCAAATATCTGGTCATCAGGATTTTGAAATACTAAACCAACGGTTTTTCTAACTTCAATTAATCCCTTTTTATTATACTTTATTGGCTTTCCTTTTATTAAAACCTCTCCTCTTGTAGGTCTTAAAATACCATTAAAATGCAAAAATAAAGTTGATTTTCCAGCCCCATTAGGACCTAAGATAGATACAATTTCCCCTTTTTTTACTTTAAAATTTATTCCTTTCAAAACCTCAGTTCCATCTGGATAACAAAAATATAAATCTCTTGTTTCAATTATATTCATATTTTTTCCTTTAAAATTTTAAAAATTTAAAGATAATGCAAAATTAAACTGCTAACTTTAAAGTTTTGAGTTAATAAGGAAATTCCTATAAGGAAAATGTCAAAAATAGCAATTGCTAAAATATAGGAAATAGGAGGATTTTTTATTTCACCTAAGAGTTTTAACTTTCCATCGTAGCATCTTGAAAGCATTGATATATTTAACTGCTCTCCTTTTTCCCACGCTCTAATAAATAAATGTGCAGCTAATGCACCCAAAGATTTATATGTGGATTTTAAATTTGCCTCTCCCAACCTTGACTCCTGTGCAAACTTCATTCTCTCATATTCTTCATAAAGAACAAATATATACCTATATATTAACATAGACAAATCTACAAATTCATCTGGTAATTTTAACTCCCTCAATATATAAAATAATTCTGGCATTGGAGTTGTTAGGGCTAAGAATAGCATACTACTAACTCCACCAAGCATTCTTCCAAATAGTAAAAAACCTAAGTCAAATCCATCAATATACACTGGAATTTTAAATCCAAATATATCTATATAGAACCACACAACTTTTCCAAAAAGAAATGCAAATAATATCAAATTTAATATTCCAAAACTCAAAGGAATTCCTATAAAAATGCCATAAACTTTTTTTGGGACTTTGGCTATAAACAGTAGAATAACTGAAACGATAAAAAATATTAACAGTGGAACTATAATTGACTTTGATATTAAAGAGATTATTAGCATTGAGATTGCAAAAATAAACTTTAACTTTGGATTAACATGCCTTAACTTATTGTTTATAGCAATATAATCAACAATATTATGCTTCATTATCTCACCAATTTAAAATTAAAAAAAATAAGAGTTAATTTTTCTTTAAATTGTAGATAAAAAAATTAAAATTAAAAAATAAAAATTTATTGTTTTATTGAGATAATTCTTTTTTAGCTTTGAAATAT
>JALVUY010000128.1 GCA_027023665.1 Methanocaldococcaceae archaeon | reverse complement strand
ATTTAAATATGTTGATCTTAAAATACATGCAAATTCTTTTACTTCTCCATTATACTCATATATTATTTCATCACAAAGTTTATCGAAACTCATTATAATCCACTTTAATTATTCAGTTGCTAAATCAAACTCTTGAGTAGGTTCTTTTCCAGTTATGTGTTTGTAGATGTAATCGACATTAATTCCTTCATCTTCCTTATCAATCTTATACTTTTTAAAGTATCTTATAACATTCCATATGTCTCTTTTTAAATAGTATTCAGCGTCAGGATGACATGGAGTTATTGCCTGAGGCCAGTCAATAATAACAAAATCTTTATTCTCATCTAATAAGATATTAAATTCACTTAAATCCCCATGAATGTATCCAATTTCATACGCCTTTTTAACTTCATCTATTATTTTCCAAAATAACTCTTTTATCTCCTCTTTTTCCATAAATTTAGATAAATCTAATCTTTTTAATTCTTCCCCAGATACTTTTCCCATAATAATTGCATGCCTATTCCAAGCTATTGGTTCAGGAACTTTTACAGTAGGAAAGAGATCATTTAAAATCTCAAATTCTTGTTGGGCTGTTAATCTCGAGACATAAAGCCAACTTATGTGATGTTTATCTGCCAAGTATCCTCTATACCTCTTTCCTCTTGTAAAGCATGTTCTCCCATGTTTATGAAATTTTAAAACTGCCTCTCTACCATCTTCTAAAAGGACTGTATATACATCCCCCTCTTTACCAACTCCAAGTTTATTACCTATAGCCTTTAAAATTCCCTTCTTAACAAACGCGTTTACTGCTAAAGCATCATAGCCTCCCATTGAAACTGCGTAACCATAAGTACTTCTAACAACAAAACCAAATTTGTTTAATCTTTTTAACCTATACAATACATCTTTTTCAGGCATTTTTGCCTTTCTAACAATTTCATCCAAAGGCACCCATTCATGATGTCTCATTGACAACTCGATAATCTTTAATATTTTAAAGTCTTCATCCTTTGCCTCTTTTAAGGCTTCAATTAATTTTTTAATTATGAATATCCCCTCCTTAATAAAATTTTTTAAATTTTTTATTTTAAAATATAATTAATACAAAATTATAAATATTTTATTATAAACTAATTTTTATTTTTTATTTAAAAGGAGTTCAACAGTTCTAACATTAGCCAGTCCTTTCTTTTCAGTTTCTTCCCATTCTTTTTCTGGTATAGAATCTGCTACAATTCCACAACCTACTTGTATATACCCCTTATTTTTTGAGATTACAAAGGTTCTTATTGTTATTGCCATATCCATCAAGTCATCCCAACCAAAATATCCCACTCCTCCACCATAGGGTCCTCTATAAGTTTTTTCTAACTCTTCAATGATTTCCATAGCTCTGACTTTTGGAGCTCCACTTAAAGTTCCCGCTGGGAATGTAGCCTTTACAGCAAGAAAAGAATCGTAGTTATCTTTTAATTCACCAACTACATTGCTAACAATATGCTGAACATGAGAGTATTTTTCTATTACCATAAAATCAGTAACTTTAACTGTTCCAAATTTTGATATCTTTCCAATATCGTTCCTTGCTAAATCTACAAGCATAACATGTTCAGCTCTCTCTTTTTCATCATTCAATAATTGTTCTTCTAATTTTTTGTCTTCTTCTTCAGTTTTTCCTCTTCCTATAGTTCCCGCAATTGGCCTCGTTACAACTAACCTTTTTCCATTTACCATATCAGTTCTAACTAAAATTTCTGGTGAGGAACCAATAATTTTTCTATCTCCAAAGTCCAAATAATACATATATGGAGAGGGGTTAATTTCTCTAACTTTTTTGTAAATTTCTAAGTGATTTAAATCATTTAAATCAATTTCAATTCTTCTTGACAAAACTACTTGAAATATATCTCCTGCAAAGATATACTCTTTAGCCTTATTAACTGCATTGATAAATTCTTCTTTACTCATATTAGATTTTATTTTTAATTCTCTATCATTGGAAATATTTTCTTCTTTTTCTTTTTTCTCAACATTATTAACTTTAACTTGTTCTATAATTTTTTCGAGTTCTTCAAGATTTTTTTCATTGTCAGATATTAAATTTACTATCTTTTCCTTTAAATCAAAAGAAATAACATCCTTGACTATGAAAAACTCTGCATCAGGAAAATTTAAATCATTTACAGGTTTTGGAGTAATATTAGATAAATCAATCCAGTATCTAATAATATCATAACTTAAATATCCAACTAATCCTCCTTTAAATCTTGGCACAGGTTCAATATTACCAATATCTAAATATTTAAGACACTCATTTCTAACAACTCTTAAAGCGTCTAATGGACATTCATATTTACCTTCCAACTCTTTAACCTTATCACCAAATTCTGTAAAACTCTCAACCTTTAACTTATTTTTTTTGAATATTACTTTTCCTTCAGCTTTTCCTAATATTGAATATCTCGCTACTTTTGGAACTCCTTCGGCAGATTCTAATAAAAAAGTATTCTCTCCACATATTTGCTCATAAACATCTAATGGAGAAATATTCATCTTTATTTTTTTAATAAGCATCGTCTCACCTAAATATTGATATAATATAAAAAGTATGAACTCTAATATTAAAATTAAAAAGTGAAAAATAATAAATTAAAAATTTAAATTTTTACTTTGGCCAAGTTATTAATTTTGGAACTTCTGGCAATTTTTTAATTTTTTTCTTTATTATTGGATGCCAATCGTCAAAGTCAAATCCATACTGGGCTAAATAACCAACAACCCACCTTGTTATTCCATATCCAGTACAACCCGTCCAAACTTTTCTTCCTTTGTAATCCTTAATTCTAAAACCTTCAACGAAGTGCGTTCCATGAACATTTGCTGATGTGACAGCCACTCCTTTTCTTTCGTCTTTTATATGTGGCAGAAGTAATCTCATCTCATACTTAGGAACTTCTGGAAACTCTATTCCTCTATCCTCTTTCTTTCTACCTTCTAAATAGAATGGATCGTCCCCAACCTCAGTCCAATACTCTAAATCAAGTTTTTCTGCCAATTCCTCAGCATATCTCAATGTTTTGTCCCTAATTTCCTCAACGAATTCTGGACTTCCAATCCAAACACATTCTATCCTTAAAAATTCATTGACCCTATCTAATCCCTTAGCTCCCCCTCCCTCCCATCTGTATGTCCATCCACTTCTATCAAAGAACATTATTGGCTTATCTACATCTATAATCTCTCCCTCAAAGAATTGATAAAATGGCTCACACTGAGCAGGGGCTAAAACATAGCCAGGATCTCTAAGTAGTGATTTTAATTTTTCTTTTGGAATTTCCTTTTTAATCATCATCTCATTTACAAATTCGTTGAAAAGTTCTGGTTCTCTCTTTGGAGGACAAACATAATACATTCCCTCTGGCAATCCTTCTAAATACCTCATTTTATACATAATTTCCAAAGGAATTAATTTAGGGAATAGACATTCTTCAAAGCCAATTTTTTTCACAATTTCATTGACTATTAAATCTTCAAATGCCCTAAACAATGCTGTTATTGGTGGAGTATAAAACCACTGTCCTCTTCCGGGGAATTTTTTAACCCAACCTAATTTTTCAGCCACTTCAGTAGGATCTTTATCAAAAGTTATTTTTCTCTTTGCTTTGTATTCTTTAACTATAGTTCCTGGTGGTATTTTGCAAACCTTAAATGTTAAATCCTCTTCCTTTTCTAACTCAGATTTTACAAATTTTATAGCTCTATCTATAATGTTTCTTTTTAATTCACTCTCACCAATATTTTTAAATGTCAATATAATTTTATTCCCTTCAACCTTTGCCTCACACTCTGGAACTTTAACTCCCTCTAATTTTTTAGCATTCTCCTCATCTATCTCTATTGTTATTACATAATCATCAATTTCAATCCTTCTAACTCCAATTTTAAAGTTCTTTCCTAATTTTTCTGCAATAGGTTTTTTTAACCTAATTAATCCCTCATGAGCTCTTGTATATCTTCCAGAAACAATATTTAATTTTAAAGTATTTCCTTCAAACTCATAGTTTATAATTTTTGAAGCCTCTACCTCTTTTCCCTTAGGAACTCCTTTTAAAAATATAGTCTCTGCATTTTTCAAAATCTCCTCTACGCATTTTTTTGCCTCTTCATCTAACTCTTTGCTAAAAATTAATTTTCCTTTTAAGTTAAATGTAAGTTTCATAACATTATCACCTTAATATATTATTTAATGAAGGAAATACAGTATCGTAGGAAATATTAAAACATTCATCATATACGAGAGTTTTGACTTACTATTAAACGCTATTAATCCTATGCATATTGCTGTTATATATACAATAATGTGGTAGATTAAATAAAGGTTATAGCTTCCAACGACAATAACTAATGAGCAGAACATAATAAAAAATAAGGACAGATATTTTAAACTAACCTTTTTAATAAAGATAAGGACATATTTTGATAAAATCACTAAGATAATCAACGCCATCGTAGAACTAATTAAAATAGAAAATAATAATAGGTTTATATCAACATCTGGCTTTATCTGTTGGATAACTCTTGCTACACCACTCCTTCCTATTCCTATAAAGGTTATAGCCAATAAGGAAAAAACCTCATTAGATAATACTATACTTCCCTGAGAGGCAATAAAGTTTTTTAAATCTTTTTCTTCCTTTAAAATTTTACTTAAAATATAATTTAACTGTGCTCCACTAACTCCGGGAAGAAATATTCTGAAAAATCCAACTGTTGTTGCTAAAAGTGAAGATTTCAAATATTTAAGTTTAAATTCTGGAAAAGTTATTATTTGACTTTTAATGTTGCATTTTTTTAATCTTAAATTGTTTATAAGTAAAGGAATTCCAAACATTCCTGTAAATATTGCTGTTAATGTTATATTATACGCCAAATTAAAATATAAAACTGTAATTCCAAAAATGCCTGATAAAAATATAACTAAGATTTCCCATATAGATTTAGCTGTTAATATTTGATAAATGATAAATAGGATTAATATAATTGGTATAGAGAATTTTATAGAAGAATAAAAGGATAAAACATCAAAATTTAATAAAATTAAAAATAAACATATAATAATTGAAAAAATTACTCCCAAATAACTGCCAAATCCTGCCAATATAACTCCTTCATATCCATTTCCTGATAATGTCAATCTATGCATTGGTAAGACAGAAACTGATGTCTCATCGTCTGGAACGCCTAAAAAGGCAGAGGGTATAAAGTTTATGAAATAGTGTGTAATAACTAAACCAATTAAAAATGGAATATAATTATCAACACCAAAATAGGAAATAAGCAAAAAGGATAACGCAACAATGTTATTTGGATGAATACCTGGAAATAAACCTGTAATAACTCCACATGATACTCCTAGAATTAAATATACAATTGATATAATAGTACCACCAAACAATTTAACCATAGATAAAAATTTTTAATATAATAACAAATTAATTTTATATAAAAGTTTTTGGTGAATACTATGCTATTTGAGTATCAAATAAAAACAACTAAAAGGGAAGAGTTTGTAGATATAACCTCTTATGTAATCTCAGCAATATCTGAATCAAAAGTTAAAAATGGAATTGCTGTAATATATGTTCCTCACACTACATCTGGAGTAACAATAAATGAAAATGCAGATCCGTCAGTTAAACATGACATAATAAACTTTCTCTCTAAGTTAGTTCCTAAAGATATGGACTTTACCCATTTAGAGGGAAATTCTGACGCTCATATAAAAAGCTCTTTAATTGGATGTTCTCAAACTGTTATTATTAAAGATGGAAAACCATTACTTGGTACTTGGCAGGGAATATTTTTTGCTGAATTTGACGGACCAAGATTAAGAAAATTTTATGTAAAGATAATCGGCAATAGTAAATAAAAATATATTATTCTTTCTTAATTTTTCTTAATTTTACAACTTTAAAATGATATATAAAATCTTTTTAAAATTTATATGGTGAAATTTATGAATATTATTAAACTAAATGAAAATTTTATTTCAGAAATTGATAATTTACTTAAAGAAGATAATATAAACATATTAAAAAATAGAATTAAGGAGATAAAATACAAATTAACGAATTCTGAAGAATTTTTTAAAAATGGGGTTTATGAAGTTAGTAGAGAGTGGCTTATAAAAAATATTACACATGCAGAAAAATCAAAATCAGTTGAGAGGGTAAAACATTATTTAAAAAAAATAATAAAAGGGCTAACAGAAATAAAAACAACGGGAATAAATGAGATTAACTTAAACAGATGGGAAGAATATACAGAAATAATAACGGATAGTTTGTGGATTATAGATAGAAGAGATAATTCAGGAGTTCATAAAGCATGGTATCATGGGAATTTTATTCCACAAATTCCAAGACAAATGATGCTTAGATATACAAAGAAATACGATTTAGTTGTAGATACTTTTTTAGGGAGTGGAACAACGCTAATAGAGTGTAGAAGATTAGGAAGGCATGGGATTGGGATAGAATTAAATAAAGAAGTGGCAGAAAAAGCTAAGGAATTAATAAATAAGGAGGCGAATCCATACAATGTAATTACAGAAGTAGTTGTTGGAGATAGTAGAGAAATTGATTTTGAAGAAATATTAAAAAAATTTGGCTTTAAATCCTGCCAATTATTGATTATGCATCCTCCATATCATGATATTATTAAGTTTAGTGATGATGAAAGAGATTTGTCAAATGCTAAAACTGTCAAAGACTTTTTAAAAATGTTTGAGGACGTTGTTGATAATACTTACAATATATTAGATGATGGTAGATTTTTAGTGTTGGTTATTGGAGATAAATATTCAAATGGAGAGTGGATACCTTTAGGATTTTATTGCATGGATGCAGTGTTAAAAAGAGGATATAGGTTAAAGAGTATAGTCGTTAAAAACTTTGAAGAGACGAAAGGGAAAAGGAATCAAAAAAAACTTTGGCGATATAGGGCATTAGTTGGAGGATTTTATGTATTTAAACATGAATACATATTTATTTTTCAAAAGGTGGAAAAATGATGAGAGGACATGTATTTGTGGTTAATGAGAATACTCTTCCTATTCATTTGAAATATCAATTTGTTGGGACAGGAGCAGGAGATAAAGATAGCAATATTTCATTGTTAGCAGACATGCTTAGGGTTAAAGAAGGAGATTATGTATTTTTTTATATTGAAGGGAGTGAAAATAAAAAAGGAAGATTTTTTGGGGTTTTTAAGGCAAAGGATAATGTATATCATCTAAAAGGAGAAGATGCAAAAAAACCAAATTTGCCAAAAAAATTGATATATAGAAAAGATATTAAGCCATATAAAATTTACTCGGAAGGAGTTTTGGAATTTGTAGCATTAGATAAATTACCGATATATTCAAGGGAGCTGTTATGGACGCTTATTTACAGAAAAATGAAAGGAAAAAGAGGAAATACAATGTTATTTCCTTGGGAAGCTGAAAGATTGCTAAATATGATTAAAGATGAAAATAAAGGTACAGATATAAGATGTAAAGATGGTTATGACTTTGATAATCAAAATTTTAGAATAATATGTGGAGATAAAAAAAGTTATAATCATGGAGAAAGTATCATGTTAAACTTTAATAAAAGAGATATTAATAGTGAAACAGCTTTTCAAGCATATATTATGCAGGAATTGAGCATAGAGAATAATAAGTATTATCCGGAAATATTTGGAAAAAATATAGCTTGGATAGGTAACGAAGTTTTTGCGGGTGCAGGAATGCAAAAAATAGATGTTTTAACTATTGAAAAAATAGACAATGATGACATATTATATAGAATAATTGAGCTAAAATATGTCAAGAATAACAATTTAGATGACATAAAAAGAGCACCAAAGCAATTAGAGTATTATATAAAATGGGCAAGAGACGATATAGGAGGACATTTAAGAAATGCTAAGAGTTATAATACTAAACCAATACTTTTAATATTAGATAAAACTAATAATATATTATCTAATTTTCCAAAAGATGTATTATCTGAAATTAAAGATTTAAACAAAATATCTTATGAACCAGAAATTTGGGTGATGGATTTTAATAATAATATTGAAAAAATACTTTAAAATACCTGGGGGAAATTATGACATACTGGCTTTGTATAACGAATGAAAATAACTGGAAGGTAATAAAAGAGAAAAAGATATGGGGAGTAGCAGAGAGGCATAAGAATACAATAAATAAAGTTAAAGTTGGAGATAAGCTAATTATTTATGAAATTCAGAGGAGTGGAAAGGATTATAAACCTCCATACATTAGAGGCATTTATGAAGTAGTTTCAGAGGTTTATAAAGATTCTACAAAAATTTTTAAACCAACTCCAAGAAATCCTAATGAGAAGTTTCCATATAGGGTTAAACTTAAAGAAATTCAGGTTTTTGAACCACCAATTAACTTTAAAGATTTAATTCCAAAGTTAAAGTTCATTACTAATAAAAAGAAATGGAGTGGGCATTTAATGGGTAAAGCTATGAGGGAAATTCCTGAGGAGGATTACAACTTAATAGTTAATTATAATGTATAATATAAGGTGAAAATATGAAAGTTATAGGGATTAGTGGAAGTCCAAGACCTGACGGAAATACAAGTTTATTGGTTAGAGAATCTTTAAACACAATTGCTGAGGAAGGTATTGAAACAGAGTTTATATCATTGGCTGGAAAGGAATTAAATCCATGTTTAGGTTGTAACATTTGTAAAGAGACAGGATATTGCCAAATACTTGATGACATTGAACCAATCTTAGAAAAGATGAAAGAGGCAGATGGAATTATTCTCGGCTCACCAGTTTATTTTGGAGGCGTCTCTGCTCAGTTGAAAATGTTAATGGATAGATCAAGACCTTTAAGAATTGGTTTCCAGTTGAGAAATAAGGTTGGAGGGGCTATAGCAGTAGGAGCAAGTAGAAATGGAGGGCAAGAAACAACAATTCAACAAATCCATAATTTCTTCTTAATTCACTCAATGATTGTCGTTGGAGATAATGACCCAACAGCACATTATGGAGGGACAGGAGTAGGAAAAAGCCCTGGAGATTGTGAAAAAGATGAAGTAGGATTAGAAACTGCAAGAAACTTAGGTAAAAAGATAGCAGAGGTCATTAAGTTAATCAAAAAATAAAATTTTTATGATTTTACTTCTTTTTGATAGTTATTCTTACTATTCACATAAACTTTTATTTTTTACTTTTTTTAATTAAAAACAAAAACTATACAAGTGATGTTTATGATAGATGCAAAAACTAAAGTTGTTGGATTAATAGGACATCCAGTAGAACATTCTTTTTCTCCAATAATGCATAACGCCGCATTTAAAGATAAAGGATTGAACTATGTATATTTAGCGTTTGATGTTCTTCCAGAAAAATTAAAGTATGTAATAGATGGGGCTAAGGCTTTAGGAATTGTTGGATTTAATGTAACTATACCTCATAAGGTCGAAATTATTAAATATTTAGATGAATTAGATGAAAGTGCTAAATTAATTGGGGCAGTTAATACCATAAAAATAGAGAATGATAAAGCAATTGGATATAATACTGATGGCATTGGAGCAAGATTATCTTTAGAGGAAGAAATTGGTAAAGTTAAAGACAAAACTATATTAATATTGGGAGCAGGAGGAGCGGCAAGGGCTGTAGCTTTTGAATTAGCAAAAGATAATAATATAATAATTGCAAATAGAACGGTAGAAAAGGCAGAAAAATTGGCAAAAGAGATTGCTGAGAAACAAAATAAAAAATTTGGTGAGGAAGTTAAATTTAGTAGTTTAAATAATGATTTTAGTGATGTTGATATTATAATTAACGCCACTCCAGTAGGGATGTATCCAAATGTTAATGTGGAGCCAATAATTAAAGCTGATCAGATAAAGCCAGATATGGTAGTTATGGATTTAATTTACAATCCATTAGAAACTACTCTATTAAAAGAAGCTAAGAAAGTTGGGGCTAAAACAATAAATGGTTTAGGAATGTTAATTTATCAAGGAGCTGTTGCATTTAAAATATGGACTGGAGTTGAGCCCAATATAGATGTTATGAAAAATGCAATAATTAATGCTCTTTTTGGAAATAAAAAATAAATTATAAATTAGTTGGTGGAATATTATGAAATCCAAATTATACCCTTTTTTAATCCCATTTTTAATATTTTTTGTTATAGTTTCTGGATGTTTCAGTCATCATAATAGTTATAATAGCATTGAGGATTTCATAAATGGCCATGAACATTTTTATGGAAAGGTTGTTAAAGTAGTTGATGGAGATACTATTTATGTAGAGTCCAATGGAAGATTGTATAAAATAAGATTATTGGGAGTTGATACTCCAGAGACACATAAAAAGAATAATCCATATGAATATTTTTTATTGAATGGAACTCCTATAACTAATACAACATACTTATAAATTTGGG
>JALVUY010000127.1 GCA_027023665.1 Methanocaldococcaceae archaeon | reverse complement strand
CTTTAGTGGGTGAGACCAATGAAGTTAATAAAAAAATTAATGCCTTTAGATAATGCTGAAAAAATCGTTTTTAATAATTTATCTGAATATATTGAAAAAAATAAAAAAATTAAAAAAGTTAATCTTATTGAGTCATTAAATAGAGTGTTATGTGAAGATATTATTTCTCCTATTGACTTACCATATTTTAATAGAGCGGCAATGGATGGATATGCAGTTATTGCTGAGGATACATTTGGGGCGTCTGAAACAAATCCTATAATACTAAATCTTGTTAATAATGATGAAATATTTTCAGGAGAAGCTAAAAAAATATTTACAGGAGAAAAACTACCAAAAAACGCTGATGCCATAGTTATGAAAGAATTTTGTAACGAAGTTAAAGACTTTGTAGAAATTTATAAAAGCGTTCATCCTAATGAAAATGTATCAAAAGTTGGTGAGGATGTCAAAAAGGGAGAAATTGTTTTAAAAAAAGGAACTTTAATAAACCCATATCACTTAAATTTACTTGCATCCTTAGGAATAAAAAAAGTTAATGTTTATGACTTAAAATTTGGAATAATACCTACTGGGGATGAACTTGTTAGTTTAGAAGAGATTGAGAATATTGAGGAAGATATTAAAAAATTAAATGGAAAAGTTATAAATTCCAATGTATATATGCTATATGGTTTAGTGAAGGATCTTGGATTTAATGGAAAAATTTATGATATAGTGGAAGATAACAGAGATTCATTAAAAAATACTATAAAATCAGCATTAAAAGAAAATGACATTTTATTAATAACTGGTGGAACTTCTGTAAGTGAGAGGGATATAACGGTAGAAACAGTTAAAGAGTTAGGGAATATTATAATTCATGGAGTAAATATAAGACCAGGAAAACCTTTTGGTTTAGGAGTTGTAAATAACAAATTAATATTTATGCTATCTGGCTATCCAGTAGCGTCAGCTGTTCAATTTGAATTATTTATTCAAAGATTTTTCACACAGAGAAAAAAAATAATAATGCCTCTAAAAAGAAACATAGCCTCAGAACTAGGTAGAGTTGATTTTGTAAGAGTGAAAATAGATAAATATGTTGAGCCACTAAGAATAACGGGTAGTGGAGTTATATCTTCATTAACAAGAAGTGATGGCTATATACTAATTCCAGAAAATGTTGAAGGTTATGAAAAAGGAGAGTTTGTAGAGGTTTATTTATTTTAAGGGGTGGTTATATTGGATGTTTGGATTGACTTAACAAATGCTCCTCATGTTCATTATTTTTGTCAATTAATAAAAAAATTTGAAAAAGAGGGTATAGAATATTTATTAACTTACAGAGATTCAAAAAATTTAGATAAATTAGTTAAAATTTACAATTTTGTAGGAAAATGTATAGGAAAACATGGATCTACATTAAAAGACAAATTAATTTTTTACGCTGAGAGAGTTATTGGTTTATCTGAATTAATATCTAATATAAAACCAAAAGTAGCTATAGCAAAACATTCAGTAGAATTGCCAAGAGTTGCTTTTGGCTTAAACATTCCAATTATTTTTGTTGTAGATAATGAATATGCAGAGGCTCAGAATAGATTAACTCTTCCATTGGCAAATGAAATTATAAAACCAATAGCAACTGACGAAAAAAAACTTAGAGATTGTGGAGGTAGAAACTTTATAAACTTTGATGGAACTTGCGAAGTGGCAAATGTAAATTCTCGATTAAGTGGATACTATCCAATAGATAACGATATTTTAAGGAAATTGGGTATTGATAATAATAGACCTACAATAGTTATGAGACCATGTCCAAATTCTTCCTATTGTAATGGACACAAGGATATTTTACCAGATATTATAAAAGAACTAAAAAAAAGAATTGACTGTAATATAGTAGTTTTTCCAAGAGATGATTATCAGAGAATAAATTATGAAAAACTCAATGTTATTGTTCCTAAGGAAGCAATTGATGCCTTATCTTTATTATATCACTCTGATTTTATGATTGGAGCAGGAGGAACTATGAATAGAGAGAGTGCTATTCTTGGAATTCCAACAATATCCTGCTATCCTCAAGAATTACTTGGAGTTGATAAATATTTAATTGAAAAAGGTAGAATGGTACATACTAATAATATTAAAGAGATAATTAATTATGTTGAAGAAAACTTAGGAAAAAAACTTGGAGTTTTAAAATTAGAGGATCCTACAAATATAATGTTTGAAAGAGTTTGTAGATATATACAGCCATAGAGGGGGCTATGCCCCCTCTATTGGAATACTCCCCCATAAGCTTGCCTTTATTTTTATTTATTATCACTCCCTCGCTAAAAATTTTTATTTTTTGATTTAAAGGATTTTAATTTGAAATTTTTAGATTTTATTAGATTTTATAAAATTTCGAAGGGTCTTTTATTTTAAAAAATTTGAGTATTT
>JALVUY010000126.1 GCA_027023665.1 Methanocaldococcaceae archaeon | reverse complement strand
GGATTGTGTATAACTGACACAATAAACTGAACTTTTTGCTGATTCCCCTTAGATAACTCTTTAATTTTTGAAAATTTGTAATTGTAAATATTTAACTTATTTAGCCAGTAGTCAATACTTTCATTGATTTCTTCTTTTTTCATTCCAGATAATTCTCCAAAAAATTTTAACACATTTACAACTTTTTCATCTCTATAAAGCCCTCTTTCTTCTGGTAAATAGCCAATTTTTCCATTAATTTCAATATATCCTTCATAATCTTCAATAATCCCCGCCAATATCCTCAAAGTTGTTGTCTTCCCAGCTCCATTATGTCCCAATATTCCAAAAATTTCTCCTTCATAAACCTCAAAAGAAATATTATTAAGAACTTTTTTATTACCAAAATATTTAGTCAAATTTTTCACAATAACTTTTGGATTCATCTTTTCACTTTAACATTGTTTTAATTATCTAATTTGTTTTAACTATTCAATTACATATATTTATTCATTAAATTAATAAATTTTGAAATTAGGTATTTATTTAAGTTTTCATCTAAATTAAAAAGATAAAATTAAAACTTAAAAATGTGATAGGATGCTTGAACCAATTGCCTACGATATTGGAAGGTTGTGCAAAGAGAAAGATAAAGAATTGACTCCAAATTTAATAGACATTGATATTGAAGTTAATGGTATTAAGATGCCTTTTGATGTTCATAGGGAACTAACAACTCTATTTAAAAAATCTTTTACTGGAACTGTTGAATATAAGGGAGAGATAATTAAGTATCAAATATTAAATTTTGGTAAGCATATTGATTTAATTGAACTGGAAGATGTAGATTTATACATAATAGGTGATGGTAGAAGATTGATAGAAAGAAAAGAACTACAAATAATTCCAAAGATTAGAGAAAAAATATCTCCAAATTCAGCAATTTACTTTCCAGCAGTGTTTCCTTGGGAAATTCCACTTTTGGTTTATATGGGCGTTGATTACTTTGACGACTCTATGGCTAAACTATATGCTTCATTAGGATACAAATTTACAAAAAATAGAGTTTTAAAACTAAATAATTATAATTTTGATGAGTTATTAAATTACAATAGAGAAGTTTATAGAGAGATATTGGAGGAAGTTAGATTAGGTATAAAAAATGGATTTTTAAGAAATATTGTAGAGGAAACATCTATATCTTATCCATATCTATGGGCAAATTATAGAAGGTATAAGCCAGATTTAAGAAATATTCCCTTATCAAAAGAGAATAAAATTATAGTTACCGCAAATATAGATATTCCAGAAGTTCAAAAATATTTAGATAGGTTGGATAGATATGAGCCTTATTCTAATATAGTGGTTTTACTTCCTTGCTCATCAAAAAAGCCATATTCTATATCCCAATCACATCAAAAGTTCATAAATGCAATAAAATCTGCAAAGGTTGTAGTAGAGGAAGTTATACTTACATCTCCTTACGGTTTAGTTCCGAGACCTTTGGAGGGAGTAGTAAATTACGACATTCCAGTAACTGGAAATTGGAGTTTTGAAGAAATAGAATTAATAAATAAATGTCTAAAAAACTTTTTAAAGAAAGTTGAAGAAAAATTCAAAGATTTTATTGTTATTGCTCATCTACCAAAAAATTACCTTGAAATTTTAGATTTAGATAATATAATTGTTACTTCAAAGGATAATCCTACATCAAAAGAATCTTTAGAGAATTTAACAAATACATTAAAAGAATATAAGTATTTAACAGAAAACCTAAATATTAATAAAAAAGGGCAGAAAATTCATAACATTCAGCAACTTGCAAAGTTTCAGTTTGGTATAAATTTCATTCCTAATGAAATATTTATAAATCACAGAAAGCAAATATTTATAAATGAAAATATGAATAATGATAAAAATATACAGATCGCCTCTATAAATCCTAAGAATGGATTACTTGTATTAACATTGAAAGGAGGGGAGTTATTATGGAATGTTGGAAAGAGAAATATTAACTATGTGGAAGTAAATTATAATATTAAAAAAGGTTCACTTTTCCCTCCGGGATTCGTTGATTGCAATGAGAATATATCTTACAACGATGAAGTAGTCTTAATAAAGGATGAAGAATTTTTAGGCGTTGGAAGATCTCTAATGAGTGGATTTGAGATGAAAAAGGCAAGGCATGGAGCATTAGTAAATATAAGAAATGTTAAAAGGTGAAAAATTTGGACAATGTTAAGAGAATTGTTAAATTGTTATTGATGGATAAAGATTTTAGAGATAAAGAGAAATTGAGGGATTTATATAAAGAATACATAAAAACAAAGGATGAAATTAGTTATTTAGAAAATATTCTTGAAGATTTTGAAACCTTAGATACAAATATAAATCATATTAAAAGATATTCTGAAATTGTAAAGTCATTATTACCTAAGTTGAGTAAATTTACTAATATTCCTGTTTTTGTTG
>JALVUY010000125.1 GCA_027023665.1 Methanocaldococcaceae archaeon | reverse complement strand
ATATTCTCCTGTCTCTCAATTTCTCTCTCAATTTTTGATTTTTCTTTTTTAATTTCAACACTAAATAAAAATTTGGCAAAGTAGTCATCAACTGCTTCTAAAAAACTATTATAGTATTTTTTCTCTAAATCTAGATACTTTTTTAAATCAATTGGCACTACATCAAAATACTCTCCATCCTTTAAAACAATTTGTGGCTTTCTGTTATTAAAAATTTCATTAAATAAATTTTTAGATGTTTCAAAGAGTTTTTTAATCTCTTCTTCACTTAAATCTTTCTTTTTCTTATCAATTCCTGCCCTTTCACAAATTTCCTCTGCATATAATCCTCCAATTCCAAAAACTCTTGATATTAATCTAACACATTCAACATCTTTATTCTCTAAAAAGTAATCTTTAAACACTTCATAGGCTATAGAAAAATCTAAATTGTAAGGATTTAATGGCTTTTGTGGAGGAAATTTATATTTTTCTTTAGGAACTATATTTCTCGTGCTCCATCTCTCAATTCTTAAAGGTAATATAATAACATCTTCATTATTTAGTAAAATAATATTTCCCTCTCCAAATAACTCTGCAATTAACTTATAAACTTCTCCTTTAACTTCAAAGTGGAATATTACAATTCTATCAAAATTTACCTGCTCAATTTTAATTAATTTGGCATTTTTTAGATATTTTCTTAACAGCATTGCAAAAGATGGTGGTAGTTTTGGTTTTTCTCTCTCATAGTTAGTTAAAGTAATATATTTATATTTACCAACACTTATAACTACTTCTTTACTACCCCCCTCTGGAGAGTGTATTTTTAATATTAACTCTCTATTTTGCTCGTTGTCAATTAAAAAAGCCTTATCTAATCTACCATTAATTAGGCTTTGTAATTCCTTTATAATACAACATACATCTACATTAGTCACTTCGCTCTTCATAATTTCACCACAATTAAAAATTGTTATTCTTTGTTTTTTAATGATAAATGTTAATTTGTAAAAATAGTTATTTACAGAATACAGAATTAAGATGCATTTAGTTTTTTATACTCTTAATTTATATTTATATTAATGTAGTATTAAATTAAAATTTTAGTGATACTATGGATAGAGAAGAATTTTTAAAGCATTTGAAAAGAGGAGAGTATAATAAATTAGCAAATCTTATATGCAAGGATAAATATTACCTAACATATTTAGATGAAATTTTTAATAGTGAGTGTAAAGATGACATTAGAAAAGGTTTGTTAATTTTAAAACGACTAAATAATGAGGTAATTGAAAGATACTTATATTATATACTTAGAGGATTGAACGATAAAAGAATGATAGCAAAAATTTCAGAGGAAATTTTAAAAAAATACAGTAATAAAGAAACCATAGAGGAGGCATTATTAGAAATATCTAAGAAAAAACTAAGTGACAGAATAATATATCTATTTATTGAAAATATTGAACAGGTCATATTTTTAAAATCTATTTTAAAATATACAAAAACTGACAGTATTGAAGATAGTATAAAGGTTTTACTAAAAAATTACAATTCAGAGGAGATTTTAAAGGTATTGTGTAATAAACTGTATTCTCAAAATAAAAAGGAGAAGGAATTTGCTTTAGATATTTTATTAAATATTGTTGATTCATTGGATGAAAACCAAAGAAATATTTTAAGAAAATATTTAAATATATTATTATTAGGAGATGACAGTAAAAAACTCTATAATAAATTTAAACAACTATTTGATAAGTTAAATATAGAAATTAATCATAACGAAATAGATATAATGTCTCTTTTAAAGTCAGATGGAAAAAAGGCGTTAAATTTAATTTTGAGAGAAAATATAAAGATCCCCAGTAGTTTTTATAACAGAGAATTTTTAAAAGAGTTTTTATATGGAAAAGATGAGGATAGGCAATTTATTGGTGTTAAATTAATATCTTTAATGAACGATACAAAAAATAAAGTTGAATTACTCTTCAAATTTTTAAATTATGGTTATGGAAAGGCAAAAACAGCATCTATAAAAGAACTTAAAAAAATTAGTCAAAGAAATGAAGATTTGAGGAATTTTATTGAAACTAAGGCATTAAAATATGCTAAAAAAATGGATTTGAGTTTAAAAATATCTTCTTTAAGGATTTTAAAAGAGTTTAGTAAGAGAGATTATTTACCTTTTTTAATAAATGAGCATTGTAGGTTAAGAGATTTAATTCTTACATTGGATGAAGAAAAGTATATGGGCGGATTTAGGCATATGTTAATGATAGAAAATGAAATAAAAAAATGTAAAATAGCAATGGATTTAATTGAAGAAATCGTGGCAGAGATTTGCCTAAAATATGAGATTCATTATAGTAGTTTAAGATTGTCAGAAAAACTTGGCTATGAATTTTACAAAACTATTGCAAATATTGGTTCTAAAAATTTAAATTTAATAAATATTCACGAACTTTTAAGAGATGTTATGTATAATGG
>JALVUY010000124.1 GCA_027023665.1 Methanocaldococcaceae archaeon | reverse complement strand
AAGAAAAACAATAGTGAAATAAGTTTATGCAATTTACTATTAAATGCTTTTTGGATATATCCTTATTTATCTACAATATTTTCTGGAATATCAAAGCCAGGAAGTTATTCTCTTGTATATGAGAATGTAATGCTTTTATCTCGAAGGGCTACAATACTTCACATATTTCAGGCAAATAGTATGTGGATATGGGGAGGAACTGGATGGCTATCTACAGCTCATTATAGTATCTTAGTGAATAATATAGATTTATGGAATTTGATAAGTTTAATTCCTGTAATATTATGTGTATTTTCACTATTTCTTGCTTTGAGGGTTATTAAAAATCGTAGTCAAAAATTTTATGTGTTATATTTTTCATTTCTTTTTATAATCTCAGTGTTGTTATCTGGCGGTGCAAAAGTCCCACTAATTGGGAAATTATACTCTTGGATAGTTGTTAATTTTCCATTAGGATGGATATTAAGAGATCCTTATAAAAATGTAGGATTATATATTGTAAGTTTAAGTTTCTTTTATTCATTATTATGTGCCTTTATTTTAAATAAACAAATAAAAAGAAGGTTTAAAATTATTCTATTACCTTTATTAATCATAGTACCAGCAATTTGGGGATGGCCAGCACTTACTGGCGATTTAAATGGTCATTTAACACCTTATCTTTATCCATATCCAAAAGACATTGAAAATATTATAAATTATTTTGAGCACAGTTCAGAAAATTATAATACTTTATGGTATCCTGCAGGCTCTCCACTTTTAAAATATAGGGATGTTCCTGAGATATCTTCCTCTTATATTCCAATTTATAACTTAGTTAAGGCAGATATCGAAATTGTTAATTTAAATGAATTAATATATTATCTTGTAAAAAAAGATGATATTACTACGCTAAAATCAATGTTTGATAAACTTTCAATACATAATATTGTTCTTAGAAAAGATTACAAATATCCAAAAAAATTACCTAATCTAAATTTACTAAATAGGACATTCTCAAAAATTTTTGTAAAAGTCAATGAAACAAGGAACTTTTATTATTACATAAATACAAACTCAGACAAGTTGATAAGAGTTTCAAACTTTGTCGTATTTTCAACAGATCCTAACTATATAAAAAATTTTAGAATTAATGGATCTGTAATATCTTACTTAAACCCCTTATTACCGAATGTTTATATAGTATCTTCTAATAATACAGATATATCTACAAAATTCACAATTATTTTACCAAGATCTAAACACTTTAATCCTAATAACTATTGGTCTCCCGGATCATTGAGATGTGTATATTTAGGTACTATCTTACCATATCTTGAAAAATATCATATAGAAAACTGGCAATTTATCTATGGACATAGTTTAGTATTTACATATGCAAAAAATGCAACATTAGTAATTCCATTTAATGTAGAAAAAACAGATAATTACACTCTATTCATTCGATACTTCAAAAACCAGAAGGGAGGGGAAATAAAAGTATATGTTGATAATAAATCGATTGAAATCAGAACAAAAGATCAATTAAACAAGTTCATATGGAAAGATCTTGGAACATTTTATCTTAAAAAAGGAGAACATAAAATAATATTAGAAAATGTCAATGGCTTTAATGCCGTAAATCTATTCGTTTTAATTCCAGAAAAAGATTACGTCAAATCTCAGAAAGACATTGAAAAACTTCTCCAGAACAAAACGGTAATTTATATCTTCGAAGCAGAATCCGATCTATACAGATCCAACGCTAAAATAATTAAAAGTCCTGAGGCCAGTAATGGAGAATTAATAATATTAAAAAACGGTAAAGTATGGCAAGATGTAGAAATTGTCAAGAATGGAACTTATAAAATTGCTCTAAGAGGAATAGGAGAATTCAAAGTAAAGATTGGAGATAAATCATTTATAATAAAATCTAACAACTTAAACTTTACATACACTCCAACATTCTACTTAACTAAAGGAAAATATAATTTAACAATTTTAGCTAAGAAGGATTCATATTTAGATGTCATCTGGCTATATTCAACCAAAAACAACGAAACTATAGAACAACTCTTTAAAGTTAAAGAAAAACCTGCAAAGATAATTTCATACGAGAAGATCAACCCAACCTTATGGGAAGTTCAAGTAAATGCAACAAAACCTTTCATGTTGTCATTTGCTGAAAGCTATGATCCACTATGGGAGGCAAGAGTATATAAAGATGGAAAATTGGTAGAGAAAGTTTCCCCAGTTCCATTATATGGAGTAATAAACGGCTTCTACATAAATGAAACAGGAAATCTAAAAATAATTATCAGATACAAACCACAGGATTGGTTTGATATTGGTTTAGCAATCTCTGGAATAACTTTCATTGGATGTATCTTCTACTTAATCTACGATTGGAGAAGAGAAAAAGGAGACAAATGGGCAATCAATTTAAATAAAAAAACTAAATAATATAATATCAAAAATAAAAATTAAGAAATAACCTGAAAAATCCTATAAAATTAAGAAATTTGGTGAAACTATGAAAACCTTATCAGAAATTAAGGAAGTACTTAGAAAACATAAAAAGGAACTCAAAGAAAAATATAAAGTTAAATCCATTGCCATATTTGGAAGTTATGCAAGAGGGGAGCAGAAGGAAACATCAGATATTGATATATTAGTAGAATTTTATAAAACTCCAGATTTGATTGAATTTGTAGATTTAAAATATTATTTAGAGAATATATTGGGGGTTAAAGTTGATTTAGTTACAAAAAATGCTTTACATCCTATGATCAGGGAGGAGATTTTAAAAGAGGCAGAATATGTCTAAGAGAGCCAAACTTTACTTATATGATATATTGGAAGCTATTGAGGCAATTGAATCCTATACAAAAAATATTGATTTTGAAGAATTTGAAAATAGTAGATTAATTAAACATGCTACGATAAAAGAGTTAGAAATTATAGGGGAAGCTGTTAAAAATATCCCAAAAGAGATAAAAGATAAATATCCACAAATTCCATGGAAAAATATTGCTGGAATGAGGGATATTTTAGTCCATGCATATTTTAAGGTAGATTCTGCAATTGTTTGGGAGGTTGTAAAAAGAAGATTACCAGAACTTAAAGAATATATAGAGAAAATTATAAATGACCTTGAAGGAGATTAAAACATCACATAAAAACTCAATACAAAATCCATATCTTAAAAAATCTATTGAGGAGGATTTAATTTATCTTTATTAAGGTGAAATTATGCCTACAAAGATAACAATAGAACTTCCCCAATCATTGACTAAAAAAGAGGCAATAGAGATTTTAAAAAGAGAGGCATTAAAAAAGAAATTTAAAAAAACTAAATTATTTGAAAAATATTCAAAAAATAAAGACACTGCCTATGAAATTGCTGAATATGTTTATGAATATTTAAAAAAATACTACAAAGATCTAAAATTTGATATTCTATTGGATTATGATTTGGATGAAGATATAAACATTATTAGGGTTTTTGTCAAAGATACTGACTTGAATAAGCAGTTGCAAATTGAAGAAAAGTTGGATAGGGTAATAAATTCAGAATTTAAAAATGTCTTATTACACAACATTGTAATTGTTGAGGGGTAAAATGGGATTTAGATGTGATGAATTTAAGGAAATTGCCAATAATCTTCCAAATTTTAAGTCTCTTCCGAATGAAGGAAAGTACAGAACAGCAATAGGAAGATATTACTATTACACTTTTTTAATGGTAAGAGATATGATTTATAAAGTAGATAAAAGAGAAGATGTGGAAAAATATTATTCATCAGGATTAATTCATAGTTTTATTAGAGTATATCTTAATAAATTTTCAAAGAATATTGATAGTGATGAATTAAATATTGCATCAATGTTATTATCTAAATTACATTTTCTCAGAAAATTGGCTGATTACAACACTGATGAAAAAATAACCTATAAGCATGTTTTAAGATCAAAAAGATATTCTCAATCTATTATTGAAATACTTAACAATTTAGAATACGATAGAGTAGTTGGCTTTGAAAATATTTTAAAACATTTAAAGAAGATTGGAGAAAAAGAAGGTAATAAATATAAATACTTCCCAAGAGTTTAAAATTTTGGCAAAATTTATGAAAACATTAATTAATCTGATATTGATATAATAATTGACTACTACGAACCTATTAAGGTTATTAAAATTGATAGAATTAGAAGAGTATTTAATAACTAAGAACTCTCAATATCTATATCTTAAAAAATCTATTGAGGAGGAATTTAATTTATCTTTATTAAGGTGAAATTATGCCTACGACTTACGAATTAATCATAAAAGGAGATAGTTATGGATCAAAAGTTAGCAAAACATAGTATAATAATGATATTTTTCACTTTATCTGGAGCATTTTTTAACTATCTCTATCAACTTTTTATGGGGAGATTATTAACTCCTGAGGAATATGGGATTTTATTTTCTTTAATAAATATTTTTTATATTTTTAGTGTTATATCAGCAACAGTCCAAACTACAATGACAAAATACACATCCAAATTAAAGGCAAAAAATCAATTTAACAAACTCTCTTACTTTTGGAAGTATGTATTAAAAAAATCCCTCATATTTGGGGTAATAACAACTATTTTATTTTTTATAATAACTCCTCTTTTATCAAACTATTTACATCTACCATCTCAATTACCAGCATTAATATTATTTTCATCTATATTATTTGCTTATGCACTACCAACAAATCAAGGCATATTAAGAGGACTTCAAAGATTTATTCCATTAGGGCTAACTCAAACACTATGGTCATTTTTGAAGTTCATATTAGGTATTTTATTGGTTTATTTAGGATTTAGCGTTAGCGGGGCATTGACACCATTTTTAATTGCAAATATAGTTGTTTTTATAATCTCATTTTACTTCCTTAAAGACCTAATGAAAATAAAACCAGAACCATTTAAAATTCCAGATCTTTATAAATACTCAACTTTAACTCTATTATCTTTACTAACTTACACAGCAAGTTATTCAATAGATACTATATTAGCAAAACACTACCTAACAGATTTTTTAGCAGGAATTTATTCATCAGTATCTGTATTAGGTAAAATTATCCTATTTGCTCCTGGTGGGATTGCAGTAGTTTTATTTCCAAAAGCATCAGAATTAAAAGAAAAAGGATTGAATCATTTCAATCTATTTATAAAGGCATTAATATTAACAATTATCCTAACGTTACCAATATTGTTGTTATTCAAATTCTTCCCTGAATTAACTATAAGAACTATCTTTGGAACAAAATATTTAAAGGCAATTCCATACTTAGCGAAATATGCATTGGCTATGTTCTTCTTTGCAATATCAGGATTGATTATGAACTACCTCCTCTCATTAGGAATTACAAGGGTTGCTTATCTATTATCAATTACATTAATATTCGAAATTGTAGGAATCACATTTTTTAATCAAAATATACAACAAATAATAGATATCGTTTTAATAACCTCAATATTATCTATAATTGTTCAAATCCCATTTTTAAAAAGTATTAAAAATATTTTAACAAATTAACCCCTAAAATATAAATTCCCATAAATAAGATTACTAAATTAATAAATCTCTTAAGTTTATCTTGCGGAATATTAGAATTCATGTGTGTTCCAACATAAACTCCAGGAATGGTTCCAAGAATTAGTGATAAAGCTAATTTGTAGTCAACATTTCCTAAACTTATATGGCTCAAAGCACTTAACGAAGTTAATAATACACCATAGAAAATACTTGTTCCTACAACTGATCTTGGAGAAAGTTTTGTGAAATTCGTTAATGCAAGAGTTATTAAAACCCCGCTACCAACTGATGTAAATTGTACTATCAAGCCTACTAAAAATCCAATAAATACTAAAACAGATGAAGTAAAGCATATTTTTTTTACAAAACGTCCTTTCAAATTTATAACGGAAGTTATTATTAAAATCACACCTAATATTATTGTTAAAAAATAATTAATCTCACATCTATCAACTAACCTTAAAACTATAGAACCAATTATTATAGCAGGTAAACTTCCTAAGAATAATTTTAGTGCAATGTTGAAGTTTATATTCCCTTTTTTATTGTGTAAAATAGTCCCAACAATCTTAGTTATAGCAGCATACAGTAAATCAGTCCCAACCGCTATTATTGGTTCTACCCCCAAAAATATTAATAAAGGGGTCATTAAAATACCCCCTCCAATTCCAGTCAAACCAACAAGAAACCCTACAACAAATCCAATAAATATAAAGTATAATGACATAAAACTCACTTTTTAAAGATAGTTTAATTCCTTAGCCTTTTTAATAACTATTTCAACTTCCTCATCAACACTCATTTTGGAACTATCAACTTTAACTTCTGGATTATCTGGCTCTTCATAAACTCCATCATAGCCAGTTAATCCTTTTATTTCTCCTTTCAATGCCTTAGCATAAAGTCCCTTTGGATCTCTCTTAATTCTTTCCTCTAAAGGAGCATATACATAAACTTCCATAAATCTCCCAATTTCTTTTCTTGCATATTCTCTAACAGATTTGTAAGGAGAAATTAAAGAGACTATAGCAATTACTCCATTTCTTGATAACAATTTAGCCATGTAAATAACAACCCTATTGTGCATCTCTCTTGCTTCTTTACTAAACCCTAAATTTGGATATAAGGAATTTCTTATTTCATCTCCATCTAAAATCTCAACTCTACGACCCATTTCTTTAAGTTTTTCCATTAATGCCTTTGCTAATGTAGTTTTTCCCGCCCCACTCGGACCTGTAAGCCAGATTGTAAATCCTACATCAGATTTTTCCTTCATAGTATACTTCTCCCCCTTAGATTTTTTTCTATCCCAAAGAGCTTTAAAACCGTAGGAGCAAAGTCATAAATAGTTGAGGTAATTTGCTTACTTTCATCCATTCCAGGTAAATAAATAGAAAATACTCCATACTCAGAATGAACCGCATCATCAGGCCCTGTATCATTCTCTAAAAGATATGGACTTTCATAACCTAAGGTTCCTGCAGATCTCCAACTTAAATTATCTAAATACACCATCATATCTGGTTTATCTCCTTTTGTCATTGGATAAATATCTTCTGGGTAAAACACTTTAGTATCCCATTTTTCTCCATTTGGCCCCCTAATACTCTTAATAAGTTCTGCTACTTCCTCTCTGACTTTATGATAGTCTTCCATTTTTATTATGCCATTTGGTTCTCTTCCCTCAACATTGAGGAAGATTCTTGCGTAATAACCTCCCCAAGCCCATGCTATTGTTTTATTCCAATCTATATCCAAATCCTCAAATCTCAACTGCTTTCCAGATTTTAAAATCTCTGGATTTTTAATTTTTAGTAAACCTTCCTCAATCAACCACTGGTTTATTGCAAATGCCCCTTTCATCGCCTTTATACCATGGTCTGATACAATAATAACAGCAGTTTCATCCAAATCTAAAAGTTCTAAGGTTTTTCTAATCTCTTTATCGAGAAGTTTGTAATAATCGGGAATAACATTTTTGTATGGGTTATTATCTCCAGGATATAAATGATGATTTTCATCAAAATACTTCCAGAATACATGATGAACTCTATCCAAACCAATTTCAACAAATTGGAAATAGTCCCATTCTTTTTCTTGAATCAGGTATCTAATAACTTCAAACCTTTTCTCTGTCATCTCCCAAAGTATTTCTTTTACTTCGTCTCTATTATCTTTCCTAAAAACTACATCAAATATATACTCTCCAACTACACTTTCAATTTCATGCTTAAGGTTCTTAGGATATGTGTAATCAACTGATGCATCAGGGGTTATAAAGCAAGAGACTAAATGCCCTTTAATAGGCTTTGGAGGATAACTTGGAGGAACTCCAACTAATATTGATTTTTTACCAACTTCTCCTAAATAATCCCAAACTGCTTTTTCTTTAACCATCAAACTGTGAGCAATCCAGATATCATTATAAGTTCCTTTCTTTCTATGCCTAAATCCATAAAGCCCTAATTCTCCTGGAGTTTTACCAGTAGCCATTACCATCCAGGCAGGGATTGTAATTGCTGGGATACAACTTTTCATAGGCCCATACATTGATTTTTCCAAAAGTTTTTTTATGTTTGGCAGTTTATCCAACAACTTATCAAATAAAAGTTCTGGAGGTGCAGAATCCAAACCAATAACGAATACTTTTTTAACATTTTCCATTATATCACCTTAAATATGAATTTATAATTTTTAAAACTTCATCAACATCATCTTTTTCACAAATACATCCCAAAACATCCTTCTTCCCCCCTGCATTGTAATTCTTGTTTTTTAATGTTTGAATAAGTTCAGTCATATTTATCTTATCCACCAAATTAGATGAAATTCTAAAATATATCTGTGCTTTTCCGTTAAAATCTTCATTTACTACTACTGCTCCATCATATCCCATTTTCCAAACAACTTTCCTTGCAACTTTTGAAATAATGTTGAATTTACTTTTAAATTTAATAAATGCGATTCCATTTTTAATTTCCATATTTGAAATTGCCTCTTCTATTGCATCATTGATTTTTTCAAGATTCTTGTTCCATTTTTCATACTCTAAAAGATCTTTTGGCTCTAAGTTTAAAATAACTTTCACAGCATTTTCAACCTCGTTTCTTTCCATTACAATATAATTTGAATCAATTAAATTTACCAACTTCAATGCTTCTTTTTTACTTATATTAGCAATATCAAGAAGTTTTTTAACTTTTGAAATACTAAATGCCTTCTCCCCAATATCTCCTATAGCCCCAACTGCAGATAAATAGTTCCAGAGGGAGAAATACTCAGAAACCACAAAAGATGCTGAGGGATAATCCTTTCCATCTAAAACAGGATTTATCTGTTTAACATTAGGATTTTTAATCCTTTTTTGTATGTGATGATCAATGAATATTGTTTCCTTGGTAATATTTTCTACTTCCTGCGGAAGATTTAAATCCAAGACATATATTTTTTCGTATTTTTCAATATACTTGTTAATTCTATAATCGAATTTATATTCTCCAATTGGTGGAGTTACATTCACAAAATCCTCTAAATTTAAAGCTTTAACTGTTAAAGCTGCTGAAGTTATTCCATCAGTATCCCAATGGTGAATTATTAGCATATTATTCCTCCACAAATGGGTTTTCAAAACTCATTATTGTTTCATAAACCTCTTTTCTCATGAAGTATTCAGGAGGAATCTCGCCATTAGCAATCATATTTCTTATTTTTGTTCCACTGAAGTACTCCCTATCTTCCATTGGGTGAGGACAGATTCTTTCATTTACTATTCCTTTACATTTCTTACAATAGAAGAATTCCTTAAAGAACATTGGTGTTATTCCTAAATCAGGGAAGTTTTTAAATATTTCTTGAGCTTCATAAGGACCGTAATAGTTTCCAACCCCTGCATGGTCTCTTCCAACAATAAAGTGCGTACATCCAAAATTCTTTCTCATTATTGCGTGATGGATAGCTTCTCTTGGCCCAGCATATCTCATCTCATATCTAACAGTTGCCAAAACTGCAGAATCCTTTGGATAGTAGTGCTTAAATAATGTTTCATAAGCTTTCAAAATAACTTCATCTTTATAATCGCCTTTCTTTTTCTTTCCTAAAACTGGGTTTATAAATAACCCATCAACAAAGGTTAATGCGGATTTTTGTAAATATTCATGCCCTAAATGAGGAACATTTCTTGTTTGAAATGCAACTATAGTTTCAAATTTTCTCTCTTTAAATAAAACTCTTGTTTCTATTGGTCTTAAGGTGTATTTTTCAAAAGGGTTAGGCAATTCATTTAAAAGTCTAATCTCCCCACCAACAAGATATTCATTCATATTATAAACTTTTGCTACTCCAGGATGATTTATATCAGTAGTTTTAAAGACTTTTTGAGCAAATTCTTTTTTATCATATTTGTAGATATCATCAACATTCATAACAGCTATTGGGATATTTTTATGATATAAAAGGATTTCATCTCCAACATCAAATTTTAAATCCTTTTCTTTTACATCTAAAACTATTGGAATGCTCCATGGTAAATCATTAGGTAATCTCATATCATCTAAAACAGATTGAAATTCGTTTTCTACAAGAAAACCTTCAAGTGGGGAGTATATTCCATGTGCAATATTTTCAATGTCTATTGCAGTTCCTTCCCTAATATTTATTTTTTGATATTCTTTGGATTCTTCTAAAATTCTCTCTTTAGTTTTCTCAGATAATAATTTTCTAACTAATCTACCCCCATGTGGTTTTGAAACCATCGTATCACCCTTAATGATATTTAATTAAGTTTAATTAAAAATAAAAAATAATTTATTAATCTAAATATCCTAATGCTCTTAATCTCTCTTTAACCTTTTCCTCTTCCTCCTCACTAAATACTTCTTCTTTCTCCTCCTCTTCTAAACTTGCTAATACTTCTCTTAAAACATAGGTTACATAATCTGAGACAGATGTAAATCCAGTTCCTTCAATTCTTTTTTTAATCTTTTCATAAAGTTGGATTGGTATTGAGACAGTTGTATATTTTCTCTCATCAGGCATCTTTTCACCTTAATTATATTTAATGATATTTAATTACATATCTATTTGTATATAAATACTTTACCAATTTTTCGGGAGTGATTAATAGTCGTTCTGTAATTAAAAACACTATCTTTGGAACAAAATATTTAAAGGCAATTCCATACTTAGCGAAATATGCATTGGCTATGTTCTTCTTTGCAATATCAGGATTG
>JALVUY010000123.1 GCA_027023665.1 Methanocaldococcaceae archaeon | reverse complement strand
GTATAATAAACTTCAATTTTTAAGGCAACATTTAGATATTCAAAAATTTAAAGATTGATAATCAATTTTACAATATATTAAAAATAATTTTAATTAATATAAAATGATGTGTAGTATATAATAATTACCGAGATATTGGATTAATAACTTAATCAAACATTGGTGATTAAATGTTAATTTTTAATATTAACATTCAAGTATTAAAGAAGGTGTTAATATGTTTTCAATAAAATTTAAAACTACGGAGGAATTACCGGAACCTTCTCCAAGACTTATTGATCAGGTTATTGGGCAAGATGAAGCTGTTAGAATTATTTTATCAGCAGTAAAAAATAAAAGAAATGTTATTTTATTAGGAGAACCTGGAGTAGGAAAATCAATGATTGTAAAGGCAGTTGGTGAAATTCTACAAGATTTTGGAGATTTTACACCATACTATGTAATTGCAAAACCTAATTTAAAAAATATGGAGAGACCTATTGTAGAAGTTATTGATGGAGAATATAAAGAGGATACAAGAGAAATACCTAAGATTGATTTAAAATCACCTAATCCAATGACTCTAATTTTAATAATGGTTGGGGCTATTCTTCTATCACAGTATTTTTTAAAAAGTATGCCTGAAAGTTATTTACTAGCTGCAGTAACTGTAACATCCTTAATTGTATTAATATTTGGATTCATCATAATATTAACAAGCATAATGGGGGCTTCAAGGGCATCCATGAGCAATACTTTAACTCCAATGGATTTAAAGCCAGTTTTATTATATGAATGCAAAAAAAGACCTCTTGTTAGAGCGAGTGCATACAATGTAACAAGATTATTGGGGGATATTAAGCACTGTCCATTAGGTGGAAGACCACCATTAGGAACTCCACCACATAAGAGAATTATATTGGGGGCTATTCACGAGGCTCATAGAGGAATTTTGTATGTTGATGAAATAAAGACAATGCCCTTAGAAGTTCAAGATTATATATTAACTGCCCTACAAGATAAAAAGCTCCCAATTAGTGGAAGAAATCCAAACTCAAGTGGGGCTACTGTAGAAACTAATCCAATTCCATGTGATTTTATTTTAATAATGTCTGGAAATATGGATGATGTCTATAATTTAAGAGCCCCTCTATTGGATAGAATTGACTATAAAATAGTTTTAAAGAATAAAATGGATAATACCTTAGAAAATAGAGATAAAATTTTACAGTTTATTGTTCAAGAAATAAAAAATAACAATTTAAATCCAATGACTTATGACGGATGTTGTGAAGTGGTTAAAATTGCTCAGTACTTAGCTGGTTCTAAGGATAAATTAACATTGAGGTTAAGATTACTTGCAAATATTATAAAAATGGCAAACGATATAGCAATGGGTAAAGAAATTGAAGAATTATTAGGAAACTTTGATGAAAAAGGTAATTACAATCCAGAGACCAAAAAAGATGAAAATAAAAAAGTTTACATTACTGCTGAGCACATAAGAAAAGTGTTTGAATCTGGAATTTACAGTATGGAGAAACAGGTAGCTATAAACTATATTAAAAACTTTAAGAGATATAAGCATATAGTTCCTAACGATACTCCAAAAGTAGGAGTAGTTTATGGATTGGCAGTTATAGGAGTTGGAGGAATTGGAGATGTAACCAAAATTATAGTCCAAATATTAGACTCAAAGAATCCAGGAACTCACTTATTAAACATCTCTGGAGACATTGCAAAACACTCAATAACCTTAGCATCTGCATTATCAAAAAAACTTGTTAGTGAAGGAAAACTACCTCTCCCTAAGAAAGATATTGATCTAAATAACAAGGAGATATATATACAATTTAGTCAGTCATACTCAAAAATAGATGGAGATAGTGCTACAGCGGCTGTATGTTTAGCAATAATATCTGCTTTATTGAATATCCCATTAAAACAAGACTTTGCTATTACTGGAAGTTTAGATTTAAATGGAAATGTATTGGCAATTGGAGGAGTTAATGAAAAGATAGAGGCGGCAAAGAAATATGGATTTAAGAGGGTTATAATTCCAGAGGCTAATAAAATAGATGTTATAGATAGTGAGGGAATAGAGATAATTACAGTAAAAACTTTAGATGAAATTATTCCATTGGTATTTGACTTAGATTCTATTGATAAAGATACAGAAACTGAGAAATCTAAGATTTCTTAAAAGATTAATTAATTTTTAAATTTTTTACTTTTACATCTAACTATCAGAATTAAAAGTGCTATTATGGATGAGAAAGAACTAGAGGAAAATATAAAAGTATTGAATAAAAAAATTTTGGAATTGGAAAAAAGAGTAGATGCTAAACTAAAAGAAAATGAGAAAAAGATAGATGAAAAAACCAATAAAATATTAAGTCAAGAAACTATTTTAATTTTAGGATTATACTTAAAAATTATGGATGATATTAAGAAAAATTTAAAAATGATTCGTATTAACATAATACTCTTAGAAATTTTAATTATATTCCTGTACATTGC
>JALVUY010000122.1 GCA_027023665.1 Methanocaldococcaceae archaeon | reverse complement strand
GGTTTAGATTACTATACTGGAATGGTGTTTGAAATTTATGGAAAAAAAGGAGCTAAACAAATATGTGGTGGAGGTAGATATGACAATTTAATAGAAACCTTTGGAGGAGAACCAACTCCAGCAGTAGGTTTTGCGTATGGATTTGATAGAATTATGATGAACATTGACGATTTAAATATTGAAGAGGAAAGAATCTTAATAATTCCAATAAAAAAAGATAAGGAATTAATTAAAAAATCTTTAATTATCGCAGATAAATTAAGAAAATCTGGAAAAATTGTAGAATTTGAAATTATGGGAAGAAAATTAAAGAAGGCATTAAATTATGCAAATGTAAGAGGCTTTAAAAAAGTAATTATTGTTGGAGAAAAAGAAATTAAAGATAATAAAGTAACAGTAAAAGATATGGTTACTGGAGAGCAGAAATTAGTTTATATAGATGAATTAACTAATATATAAAAAACTATAAACAACCATAAAATTTTTATAGATATTGTTATACTACAATCTACATTTTTATTAAGGCCTATTTTATTTTTAAGGAGATGTTTATGGTAAAGATAACAATCATATCTCCAGAAGGAAAGAGTTGTAGCGTTTGGAACTTAAAAAATGAAATTGAAAAATTGGGATATAAGGCGGAAATATTTTTACTTTCTCATCCTGAAGCATTAATGAGTTATGATTTTAAATTGGATTGTGATTTAATTCATTCAAGATGTGGAATTGGATGTTATTTTGACAGATTAACTCTTTACTCATGGCAATTTATAAATGCCTTAGAAATTGAAGGTTATAAATTTGTTAATTCTCTCAAAACTATTTATTTAACTTCAGATAAATTTAAAAGTATTAAATTACTTGCAAAAAATAAAATACCTACACCAAAAACAGCGTTAATTAGAGATTACGAAGACGCTGTAAAGTTTATAGAAAAATACAATTTAAGTTTTCCAGTAGTTATAAAAGATTCATTTTCAAAGTGTGGTTTGAGAGTATTTATAGCAAGGAATTTTGATGAGTTAAAAAATCTTACAAAAAATGCAATATGGGAAGGTAAATTAATACAAGAATTTATCAACTTTAAAGAGGGAGACTTATATAAAGACATGAGAATATTAGTTGTTGATGGAGAAGTTGTAGGGGGATATAGGAGAGTTAGCAGAGATTTTAGAACTAATCTTTACTTAGGAAACTATGTTGAAGAATTAAAAATAGATGAAGAACTCGAAGAATTAGCATTGAAATGTGCTGAATTGTCAGGGGCTATAATATTAGGAGTAGATATTCTACCAACTAAGGAAGATTATTATGTTATTGAATTAAACTCTGCACCTGGAACTAAAGGTTTTAAATATTTAGGAATAAATGCAGATAAAAAAATAGCTGAGGCTTTAGTGAGATACGCCAAGGAATAAGGTGGAGTTATGATTGCCAAGTATATAATAAAGCATGGATTAGAGTTAGCTCATGATATTAAAGCAGATGCATTTATGATATTTACAGAAACTGGAAAATCTTATGAAATACTAAAAACACTACTAAAAAAAAGTAATAATTCAAGAATATTTGATATTTTGAATATAAATAAAAAATTAAAAATTATTGTAGCCACTCCAAATAAAGCAACTTACAAAAAAATTAGTAAAGAAAGTATTGACAGTGTCTATCCTTTATATATTAAGCATAGGGAGGACAATAGATGTATGATAATTAATAGTGGCATAGTTCATGGTCTCCAATTAAAGATTTTAAAAGATAATTATAGAATTGTTGCAGTAGTTGGAGAGCCAAAAGTTCCCGGTAGGTTAGATACAATAATGGTTGTTAATGTGAAAGATCATGTAAAAGAGTTAGAACTATACAAACTCTTTGAAGAGTTAGATGAAAAACAGAAAAAAACATTAAAAGAAATTTTAAAATTAGCTATGGAGATTGGAAGAGAAGGAAGAGAAGGAAAATATGTAGGAACAATATTTGTTATTGGAGATACTTTAAATGTTATGAGTATGTCAAAACCCTTGATATTGAATCCATTTGCAGGACATAATGCAAGTATCTTCGATGAAAATGTAAAAGGTACTATAAAAGAACTCTCATCAATAGATGGAGCATTTATAATTACTGATGATGGGAAAGTAGTTTCTGCTGGGAGATTTATAGAATGTAAGGGAGATATTGAAATTAAAAAAGGATTGGGAGCAAGACATGTGGCTGCAGCAAGCATAACAAAAAATACAAATGCCATTGCCGTTACAGTATCTCAAAGTGGTGGGATAGTTAGAATATTTAAAGATGGCAAAATTGTCTTTGAGGCAGATCCAAGAGAAAATATTTTATTACTTGAATAACTGTATTATTTTTTTATTTTAAGATTATTTATTAATTTAGATTAATGGATCTTTGGATATAAAAATAATCAAAAAATAATCTTCTGTTTTTTATTATCTTTTTTATACTTGTTTTAATGGACTGACTATTAAAACAATGATATAATTGACGATGTAGCAAAGTATTATGAGTTTCCATCCTTGTTTTAATAAACCCATAGGGGCTTCGCCCCTATTGGTATACCCCATTTATTTTTAGTTATTATCCTTGTTTTAATGGACTAGCTATTCAAACATGGTTGTGCATAGTTGATACACAGCAATGAAGACAATGTTTCCATCCTTATTTTAATGGACTAACTATTCAAACCCTACTAACTATTGCTTATTTAATACCCAAACTCCTATATAAATCTTTCTTTTAACACTCGATTTTTCTGACTGCCTGATTATTAAAGTATTTATAAAATTAAGAAAGGTTGTGCAATAATTTTATAAATCCAACACACAATCATAAACAAAAATCTCAATACTAAAACCTTATTTCATATAAAATAAATCTTATTTATCTCTAAAACATACAAAATAAAAACAAATAATTAAAATTACTAAAAAATATCAATTATCTATAGAGAAAAATAGTATTACTTTTTACTAATTTTCTAATACCAATTTTCAACAACCCCTTTATAAAAGCAAGAAAAGTTAATTAATATCATTAATATCTATATTAAAAAAGTTAATAACACCATACTATATTTAAACAACAAAATTTTTTAACGAAATAAAATTATTTCTAATCGATATTATATTCCAAAAACCTAATATGGTATTAATATTCTCTCTTATTAATATAAAAATAGGTGATAAATTGACATTAGTTGAGAAGATATTATCAAAAAAAGTAGGTTATGAAGTTTGTGCTGGAGATAGTATTGAAGTTAAAGTAGATTTAGCAATGACGCATGATGGAACTACACCCTTAGCATACAAGGCTTTAAAAGAAATGAGTGATAGCGTTTGGGATCCAGATAAAATAGTTGTAGCCTTCGATCATAATGTTCCAGCAAATACTGTTAAAGCTGCTGAGATGCAAAAATTGGCTTTAGAGTTTGTTAAAAGATTTAACATTAAAAATTTCCACAAAGGTGGTGAAGGTATTTGCCACCAGATATTGGCTGAAAATTATGTTTTACCAAACATGTTTGTAGCTGGTGGAGACAGCCATACATGCACACATGGAGCTTTTGGAGCTTTTGCAACTGGATTTGGAGCAACGGACATGGCTTATATTTATGCAACAGGGGAAACATGGATTAAAGTTCCAAAAACTATTAGAGTAGATATTGTTGGAGAAAATGAAAATATATCAGCTAAGGATATAGTTTTAAGGGTTTGTAAAGAGATAGGGAGAAGAGGGGCAACATATATGGCTATTGAATATGGAGGAGAAGTTGTAAAAAAAATGGATATGGATGGGAGATTAACATTATGTAATATGGCAATAGAAATGGGAGGGAAAACTGGAATTATAGAGGCAGATGAAATAACATACAATTATTTAAAAAAAGAGAGAAATTTATCTGATGAAAAAATATTAAAATTAAAAAAAGAAAGAATAACAGTAGATAAAAATGAGGAATGCTACTACAAAGAGATTGAAATTGATATCACAGATATGGAGGAACAGATAGCAGTTCCTCATCATCCAGACAATGTAAAGCCTGTAAGTGAGGTTGAAGGTACAGAAATAGATCAAGTTTTTATAGGTTCATGTACAAATGGACGATTGAGCGATTTGAGAGAGGCAGCTAAGTATTTAAAAGGTAGAGAGGTTCATAAAGATGTTAAATTAATAGTAATTCCTGCGTCAAAGAGAGTATTTTTAAATGCATTAAGAGAGGGATTAATTGATATATTTGTAAAAGCTGGGGCAATGATATGCACTCCAGGTTGTGGGCCATGCTTAGGGGCGCATCAAGGAGTTTTGGCTGAGGGAGAGGTTTGTTTATCAACAACAAATAGGAATTTTAGGGGAAGAATGGGACATATAAACAGTTATATCTATTTATCATCTCCAAAAATTGCCGCAATAAGTGCTGTCAAAGGATACATAACGAACAAGTTGGATTAAACTTAATTAAATTTAGTTTTAATAATAAAATTAAAAAGGACAAAGCTTTTAAATAACTAATTAAATAAATTTATTTTAATACAAAATTTTTTAAGTGGGAGTATGAAAGTTAGAGATTTAATGGATAAGAATTTTGCTAAAATATATGATGACAATACTGTTGAGGATGCTATAAACTTATTAAAAAAGAAAAAGAGATTTTCTGCTCCTATAGTTAATAAAGAAGATAAATTAGTTGGATGGATAACTTCCTTGGATTTGTTAGGAATTCCTGAAAAGGAATTTAAAAAGCCAATAACTAAATATATGAGACCTGTTGAAGAAGTTATTATTGTATATGAAGATGATGAAGCAAGAGATGTTGTTTTAAAGTTTGTTAAATATAAGGTTGTTAGTATTCCAGTTTTAACGAGAGACGGTAGGGTTGTGGGAATAGTTAGACACTGTGATATTGTTAAAACATTGGCAAAGTTATATGAAATTCCAGTTTATAAACTATTTAAAGTATTACATAATTACATTGGAGATATCACTTGGGAGGAGTTAATGGAAGCTGCAGCAGTTGTAACAAAAAAGAAGACTGGAGAAGATATAACTCCAAAAGAGTATGAAGAAAGAATAAAAAAAACTACTTTTGGAAAAGCCATATGGGCTTGTGGAGGTTTAGAAAAGTTCTTTGTAGGACTTATTGAAATAGGAATGGTTGCATTAGCCAGAAGATTGGCAAAAATTAGGGGAGGTAGATGAATATAGAAGAAGAGTTAAAAAAAATTGTAAATAGAAAAGATTATGACTTTTGGGAATTTTTAAAAAAGGCTTATGAAAATAATATAAAGTTAGATATAGGGCATTTTATTCTTTTAAATATTCTTATGGGTGTTAATGAAATATATAAAAACTTATCTAAGAAATATGGTACAGAAGAGGCTAAAAAGATATTAGAAAAGAATAGAATATTCGCTAAGAACTCAGATTTTGTATCTGGTGAATTTTTAAAAAACTACATTGATAGAAAGAGTAGAGTGGCAGTCCATAACAGAATAAAAGATTTAAAAACACTTGGCTTTAAAATAGAGAGTAAATCAGGGCCTTTTGGAGGTTATAAGATAGTTGAATATCCTGAATGGTTTAAAAATAGTAAAGAGGTGTAATATAATAATCATGTAAATAATTTTATGGATTTATTATTTTTTATCGAAAATACAAATCGAAAATTATATATACTCATAAGTGATAAAATATAGTGCGTGAATTATACACAACTATTCACAGGTGAGATAATGAATGTAAATGAAATCAGAGAATATGGGAAAAAGTTAATGGAATTAATGATGTTAGATAAGCCATTTGTTGCTGTAAAATTGGCTAAATCAAAAGAAGAAATACCTGAAGGATATGAAGAATTACCAGAAGAAAAAAGACACTGTGAAATGATTCAACTTGCGAGATTAGAAAGAAAGAAAATATATGCAACAGTTGATAAACATTTATGTAAAGGAGGGGCTTATGCTATTGGTATCTTTAGAAACCCACCAGAACCATTGGCAACAGGAAAATTGTATGTTAAGTTAGGAAACTTCAAAGATGAAGAAGCGGCTAAAAAAACAGTTGATGCAATTCCAAAAGTTGAAGAAGAAATATATGCCTCAATATATGCTCCTTTAGATGAAACGGACTTTGTTCCAGATTCAATAATATTCATTGGAGAGCCACTTTATGCATTAAGATTGGTTCAGGCAATGCTCTACCATAAAGGAGGAAGGTTCCAAGCAGATTTCTCAGGAATTCAGTCCTTATGTGCTGATGGTGTAGCAGCAGTTTATACAAGAAAAGCACCAAATATGACCTTAGGATGTAACGGTTCAAGAAAGTATGCTGGAATAAAACCAGAGGAAGTTGTTGTAGCATTCCCACCAGAAAAATTAAAGGATATTGTTGAGGCAATTGAACACTTTAGACAAGTATGGACTTGTGGTCATTAAATAAATAAGTTTATAAAGCAATAAAGAGTAATATAATTTTTATTAGTAAATAGTTTATTTTCATTTTTAGATCGGAGGTAGATAACCTATGTCAAAAGTGAAAATTGAACTCTTTACATCACCTATGTGTCCTCATTGCCCAGCGGCTAAGAGAGTTGTTGAAGAAGTTGCAAATGAAATGCCAGATGCTGTTGAAGTAGAATATATAAATGTTATGGAAAATCCACAAAAGGCTATGGAATATGGGATAATGGCTGTTCCCACAATTGTCATAAATGGAGAAGTTGAATTTGTGGGGGCTCCAACAAAAGAGGCATTAGTTGAAGCAATTAAGAAAAGATTATAAAAAGTGAAAAACTATGAAGTTAAGAATTGTGTGTAAGGATGAAAATATTTCTAACAATGATGAACTCTCCATAAAATGTGAAGTATGTAGAGGGAGGGATATTTTACCAATGATAAGAATGTTAAAAGAAGAATATGATATTGATGAAGTAATTATACCAAACTGCGAAATTCTTAAGCGTAGATACAAAGATTTAGGTAATATCTAATTATTTAAATTTTAATTTTTTTATTTTTTATTTCACAATTGATTTAAAATCTTATATATTTAAATATTGTATCAAACTTCGTTGTTTGATATCCTATAACTGCCCCTATTGATGAGGGTACTGCAAAATCAAAGCCAAAAATCTCTGTACATAACACAGCTCCTCCCAAAGGAGCATTAGTCGAGGCTGATAACGATGTTGCTATTCCTAAAACAATATATGGAGCTAAATTACCTCCAACTATACTACCAAATAGTGCTCCAGAAAGTGCTCCAACACACATAGATGGGAATATTAATCCACCAGGTACTCCAGAACCTACTGTAAAGGATGTAGCGAATATTTTTCCAATAAGTATTAAAACTAACAAAATTAAAGAAAATTTTATGAAAAATAGATTTTTTATAAGTTCTAATCCTAAACCAAAAATTTCTGGAGTATAGTAACCAATTGTTGCTACTACAATTCCACCAATTAATGTTTTAATACAGTTTGGTAGTTTAATCTTATCAAAAGTTGATGATATTTTTCTATATGTTTTTATATAAATATAAGATATACCCGAACAAAAAAATGCACATATTATAAACCAAATAAAATCTATAGGATGTAAAGTATAAGCAAAATAAACATTAAAAAGATGTCTTTTTCCAGTAATTAGATAATAAATTATATATCCTACAACACTTGCAATAATTGGAGGTAGAATATTAATATAACTAAAGTTTTCATGCTCTATAATCTCACATGCTAATATAGCGGTTCCTAAAGGAGCGGCAAATGCCCCACTTAATCCCCCAGCGATTCCTGTAATTATAACTAACTCTCTGTTTCTTAATTTTAATAATCTGTATAGTTCATCAGCAAAAGAGGCACTTGATTGAACACAAGGTCCCTCTTTTCCAGCACTACCCCCAACAGCGATTGCTACTCCAGCCAATAAAACTTTTAAAAGTCCTGTAATCCATGTCATTGGAATGTTATTATTTAAAGCCTTTAATACTCTATCAATCCCAGAACCTTTTAATCCAGAGTTATAATCTACAAATAAACCACAAATAAAGAATACTATTGGAATTAATAGAATGTTATTTTTCTCTGGAAAGTGTTCTATAATTATAGATAAAATAATAGAACTTAATCCTCCTACCAAACCTATTAATGAAGCGATACTTATCCATTTTAACATTTTTATTAAACTATTTATTTTATTACTAACAATATTCATAATCATAATATTCCTCCATAATTAATTTATAGTGACGTTTTATAATAAAAGAAGTTTATTAGTGTCCAATAATTAAGACAATTATTAGAATAAAATAGTATTTAATATTTTTTGAAATTTATTTTAAAGTTTCTGGTGAAATTATGATTTCAAAGACAGCAAAAATAGCAAAAACTGCTGTAATCGTTGGAGATGTAACCATTGGAGAGTATTCTTCAGTTTGTTACAACGCTGTAATTAGAGGAGATTTAGAAAAAATTATAATTGGTAATTATTCCAATGTTCAAGATTGCTGTGTAATTCATTGCTCTAAAGGATATCCAGTAAGAATTGGAGATTATGTTTCAATAGGGCATGGAGCAGTAGTTCATGGTTGTATTATAGAGGATAATGTCTTAGTTGGAATGAATGCTACAATATTAAATGGAGCAAAAATTGGAGAAAATTGTATAATTGGGGCCAATGCATTAGTTACTCAAAATAAGGAGATTCCACCAAACAGTTTAGTTTTAGGAGTTCCTGGTAGAGTGGTTAGAACTTTAACAGACGAGGAAATTAAAAGTATAAAGGAAAATGCTTTAAGGTATGTTGAACTATCTAAAAATCTTAAATAAATAACCATAGAGCATAAATAATAAATAATAGGTATTTAAAATTTTAAATAAAAATAAATTGTAGGGTGGTATTTGTGGTAAATTTAGGATTTGTTATTGCCGAATTTAATAGAGACATAACCTATATGATGGAAAAAGTTGCCGAAGAACACGCTGAATTTTTAGGGGCTACTGTAAAATATAAAATTATAGTTCCAGGAGTTTTTGATATGCCTTTAGCTGTAAAAAAATTGTTAGAAAAAGACGATGTCGATGCTGTTGTGACAATTGGATGCGTTATTGAAGGAGAAACAGAACACGATGAAATTGTTGTCCATAACGCTGCAAGAAAAATAGCAGATTTAGCACTACAATATGATAAACCAGTAACTCTTGGAATTTCAGGACCAGGAATGACAAGATTACAGGCACAGGAGAGAGTAGATTATGGTAAAAGGGCTGTAGAGGCGGCTGTTAAAATGGTTAAGAGATTAAAAGCCTTAGAAAAATAAAATTTTTGGGATATTTATGATTTTAGAGGAAGTTTATGAAATTATTAAAAAAAGAATAGAAGAAAAGCCAGAAAATTCTTATGTGGCAAAATTAACAACTGACGATGAAAAGAAATCTGCAATAAATAAGATATGTGAAAAAATTGGGGAAGAATCTACAGAGTTAATTTTAGCGGCTAAAGATGACAAAAAAGATGAAATCATTTATGAGGCGGCAGATTTAATATTTCATACAATGGTTTTGTTAGCATACAAAAATATAGAGTTTAAAGAATTATTACAAGAATTTGAAAGAAGAAAAAAATAAAAAGAAATAAAAAACAAATTAAATTTTAAAAATCTTTCCTTTATTATTAATTATTTTTATATTTTTACTTTTTTAAACTTATATATTTGTAACAAACTCCCAGAATGACTTAACTGCACTTGGGTTTTTAGGCCTTCTACTTTTAACTAAATATAGGTATCTTACAATGTCCAAATCTTCTACAGGAACTATTTTAACTAGACCAGCATCTTCTGCCTTTTTTGCTGGAATTTCAGAAACTATACTAACTCCATAACCCTCAGATACTGCTGTAATTACTGCTGAATGACTACCTACTCTCATTACTACATTTAAATCCATTATTGAATAACCTTTCTCATTTAATGCTTTTATAAACGCCTCTCTTGTACCTGAACCTACTTCTCTATCTATGTAATCCTCTTTTAAAATATCCTCTAATTTAGCAACTCCTTTTTTAGCAAGTGGATGATTAGGAGGAACAATTAAAACTAATCTATCTTTACCAATAATTGTATATTCATAATTTTTGTTTTTTAAGTAGCCTACTGCCGCTATATCCGCCAATCCTTCATCTAACGCTTTGAAACATCTTTCAGAGTCAGTTATAGTCATTTCAAAATCTACATTTTTATATGAATTTTTGTATTCTTTAATTATTGAAGGGAGTATATGCTCTCCAGGAGTTGTAGAGGCATAAATTCTAATAATTCCTTCAGGATTTTCATGTATTGCTTTCATTAACATTTTAGACTCATTTAGTAAATCTAAAATTTTTTCGGCTCGTTCATATAAAATTTTCCCCTCTGGAGTTAAATCTACGCCTTCTGGTGTTCTTAGAAATAGTTGAGCATCAAAATATTTTTCTAATGCTGATATATGGTTACTTACAGTTCCCTGTGTTATTCCTAATTTTTTAGCTGCTTTAGAGAAACTTTTTGTTTTACTTGCCACTATAAATGTTTGAAAATAACTTATTTTTGGATCCATATTATTCACCATAATTTTGTAATTCCTATTAAGATAACTAATAATAGATATATATAAAGTTAATGTATTACTATCATAAAGAAAATTAAAAAATTAATATTTTTAAAAATAAGATGTTTTAATTATGTAGAAATGTCTAAATTAGCAATTTTACAATATGGATACTAAGTTAAATTTATATACTATTTGTGAATAAATATCTAAAAATATCTAATT
>JALVUY010000121.1 GCA_027023665.1 Methanocaldococcaceae archaeon | reverse complement strand
ATAAAAAGGGTTATCAATATGTGTGGGATATTTGGAGTTTATTCTTATGAAAAACTAAATGTTGCAAAGAGAATTTATTATGGATTATTTACCTTACAACATAGAGGGCAGGAAGGTGCAGGAATTGCCACAAGTGATGGGAAAAATATACACTACTATAAAAATGTTGGATTAGTAACAGATGTCTTTAAAAGTGAGATACTGCAAAATCTATTTGGATACATTGGAATTGGGCATGTGAGATATTCAACAACTGGAGGAAAATCTGTTGAAAACTGTCAGCCGTTTGTAGTTAAAAGTTCTTTTGGTAATATAGCAATAGCTCATAATGGTGATTTAGTAAATTCAAATGAATTAAGAAAAGAGTTGGAATCAAAAGGGCACATATTTGTTTCTTCTACAGACTCTGAAGTTATAGCCCAACTCTTAGTTAGAGAGTTGTTAAAAACTTCTGATAAAATTGAGGCAATAATAAATACATTAAAAAAACTTGTTGGAGCATATTCACTTTTAATAATGTTTAATGATTCATTAATAGCCATTAGAGACCCTTGGGGATTTAAACCTCTATGTATTGGAAGAGATGAAAATAATATATATGTTTCTTCAGAAGATTGTGCTTTAACAACATTAGATGCTGAGTTTATTAGAGATGTTAAGCCGGGAGAAATTATAGAAATTAAGAATGGAGAAATAACATCTTATGAATTTGATTATGATGATATTTCCGAATACTATGATCCTGTATGTGTTAATGCTCCTTCAATATATAAAGGAGCAACAACATGCATGTTTGAGTATGTATATTTTGCAAGACCAGATTCAACAATTGACGGAATAAGTGTATATAAGGTTAGGAAAAATATAGGAAAAATTTTGGCTAAAGAACATCCTGTAGATGCTGATGTAGTTTCTCCAATTCCAGATTCAGGTGTTGCATTTGCATTGGGTTTTTCTGAAGAGTCAAAAATTCCATACTATGAAGGTTTGATAAAAAATAGATATGTAGGGAGAACTTTTATTTTACCATCCCAAAACGAAAGGGAGTTGGCTGTTAGATTAAAACTAAGTCCAGTAAAAAGTGTTTTAGAAGGTAAAAGGGTTGTTTTAGTAGATGACAGTATTGTTAGAGGAACTACTTCAAGAAGAATCGTAAATATGGTTAGAAAGGCGGGAGCAAAAGAAGTGCATTTAAGAATAGGATGTCCTAAAATTATATCTCCTTGTTATTATGGTATAGATATGGCGACTAAAAAAGAACTTATTGCTTCAAATAAAACAGAAGAAGAAATTAGAAAAGACCTTGGTGTAGATTCTATTGGATATATATCATTGGAAGGATTAATTAAAGCAATTGGTAGAAAAGATTTATGCTTAGCTTGTTTAACTGGGAAATATCCTACTGATGTCAATTTTGAAAAAGTATTAGAAAGAAAGTAATAAAAAGTTATATTTTTAATAAATCTTTATAAATACTTTTTAACGAAGTATTCTGCATTTAATACACTTGCTCCTGCTGCTCCTCTAATTGTGTTGTGCTCTAATGCAACATATTTAACATCAAATATTGGATCCTTTCTAATTCTACCAACGACAATACTCATACCATTTCCAATGTTTCTATCTAATCTTGGTTGAGGTCTATCAATTTCTTCCTTAATAACTATTGGTTTAGCATAAGTTGGAAGGTTTAAATCTTTTAGTGGATCGAATTTATCCATAACTTCCTTTATTTCTTCAGGTTCTGCCCCATTTTCAGTTTTAACAAATATACATTCTGTATGTCCATCAATAACTGGCACTCTATTACATGAAGCACTTAATTTAAATTTAGCAAATTCAACTTTACCATCTTTTAAAGTTCCTAACAACTTTAAACTCTCTGTTTGCATTTTTTCTTCTTCATTTTTAATAAATGGAATTAAATTATCTAAAATTGCCATTGAAGGAACTCCATTATATCCTGCTCCACTAACTGCCTGCAATGTAGTTATAATAACAGAATCTAAACCAAATTTGTCCATTATTGGTTTTAATGTAATTACAGCACAGATTGTAGAACAGTTAGGGTTTGTTATTATTGCTCCATCCCATCCTCTCTTTTCTCTCTGAATTTCTATTAAAGCGAGATGGTCTGCATTAACTTCTGGAATAACTAAAGGAACATCTTCCACCATTCTATAAGCTGATGCATTTGAAAATACTAATTTACCCTCTTTAGCAAATTCTGGTTCAAACTTTTTAGCTAAATCTGATGGTAAGGCTGAAAACACAATATCAACATCTTCAAATGCTTCATGCTTAGGATCTGTGGGAACTACAACCATATCTTTTATATTTTCAGGAATATCCCTATCTTGGAACCAATAACAGGCATCTTTATACTTTTTTCCAGCACTTCTCTCTGATGCGGCTAAAGCAGTTAATTCAAACATTGGATGCTCTGCTAACAACTGAACAAATCTCTGTCCTACGCTACCAGTAGCTCCTAAAACACCAACATTTATTTTCATCTTTTCACCTTTTGTTT
>JALVUY010000120.1 GCA_027023665.1 Methanocaldococcaceae archaeon | reverse complement strand
GAAATAGAGATTAAAAAATTAAAAGACATTTTACCAAAAGAAGAAATAAATGCAGAAAAAGAAGAAATAAAAATAAAAAAAATTGCTAAAATCAAAAAAGGGAAAATTATCTTTGACAATTTAGATTATAAAGATGTTGAGGAAAAGATATTAAAAAAGGTAAAAGAAAATAAATACTTAGATAACTTTAATGAAGAGGAAAGGAAAATTATTGAGATCTTAAAAAAGAGAGGATATGTAGATTTTGACGAAGAGAAAAAAGTAAAGATAAAATTAACTGAAAAAGGTAAAGAATTTATAAAAAAACCAATAAAAATTGAAGAAGAAATTACTCAACTAACAAGAGAGATTATAATAAGTGGAAAGTGGAAAAAGGCATATTTAAGACCCTATGATGTAAAAGTTCCTACTAAGGTAATGTATCCTGCTAAGGTTCATCCATTAACGAGGATTATAAGGGAAGTTAAAGAAATTTTATTGGAAATGGGTTTTAAAGAGATTAAAAGTCCTATTGTTGAGACGGAATTCTGGAACTTTGATATGCTCTTTGAACCACAAGACCATCCAGCGAGGGAAATGCAAGATACATTCTTTTTAAAGTATCCTAAGGTTGGAAAAATTCCAATTAATTTAATTGATAAAGTTAAGGAAGTCCATGAGAGATGTTGGAAATACAAATTTGATGAAAATGTATCCAAAAGATTAATTTTAAGAACTCACACTACAGCATCGTCAATAAGATATCTCGCATCTCTATCAGAGGAGGAGAAAAATAAGCCACATAAAGTGTTCTGTATAGATAGAGTATTTAGAAATGAGGCAATTGATTATAAACATCTTCCAGAATTCTATCAATGTGAAGGTATAGTAATGGACGACAATGTTAATTTCAACAACTTAATTGGAATTTTAAAAGAGTTTTTAAATAGATTAGGATTTGAAAAAGTTAGATTTAGACCAGCATACTTCCCATTTACCGAGCCTTCTTTAGAGGCGGAGGTTTATTTAGAAGGAAAGGGATGGTTAGAGATATTAGGGGCTGGAATATTTAGACCAGAAGTTTTGGAGCCAATAGGAATAAAAAAACCTGTTTTAGCTTGGGGTATTGGATTCAGTAGGTTGGCTATGCTAAAATATAACTTAACAGATATTAGAGATTTACATAAAAATGACCTAAATTGGCTAAGGAGAATTTAAAGGATGATTAGGATGGAAGATATTATTAAGGAGGCATATATTGAATCAATTAAAAATATTAGAAAGGGAGATAAAGAGGAAGAAGTTAAAAAAATCCAAGAGAAAATAAAAAAGGCGAAAAAAATTATAGTGGCAACTAATAATGAAAAGAAATTTAAAGTAATAAAAGATATTATGTTAAAAGTTTGTAATGCAGAGATAAAAATGATTGACATCGATACAAAATTTGCTGATTTAACAAGAATGCCCGCTTTGTATAAAGGATTATTAGCGTTAGATTCTGAAAAAGCAGATATATACATTTCAAGAGGACGGTTGGGAGTTCCTGGCTCTGGATCTATGCTCGTTATATTGGATGAGAAAGGTAGGATTTTAACTGCCTCTTTATCTCCATCCTCAGTAATCCATAAGGAAGATTTAGAGAAAAGAATTAAAGAGGAGTTAATTGAAGCGTTAAGAAGAATAGGAATTTCTATAAATTAGAGGTGTTACTTATGCAGTATGGCATAACTGAAACAGTTAAAACAATCTATACAAGAACAAAAGTTATTGATGTAATAAATGAAATTGCTAAGAAGAAATATAATGCAATTAGAAATTTCTTAGAAGGAGAAGAATTTAAAGAGGCAGTAATTTTTGGAGTTTACTTATGGGGAACATATGTAGCCAGTAATTTGTTAAAATATTCAGATAAGGTTTATTTAGTAGATATACACGAATTTATGAAAAATTTTGTCTCAAATGGAAATATAAAATTTTTACATTTAAATGAATTTAAGTTAAAGTTGATGAGAAATGAGATAAATCCTGATTTAATTATTGATTTAACTGGGTTAGGAGGAATTGAGCCAGAATTTTTAAGTAAATTTGATCCAGAGGTTTTTATTGTAGAAGATCCAAGGGGAGTTTTTGACGAAGATATTTATGAGACAGACAACACTTATGAAAAGGCAAATATATTTGTTGAAAAGGCAAAAGTTGGAGTTTTAAAAACATATAGAAAGGCAAGAGTTTCAAAGACCTCTGGAACTATGACATTAACGATAGATACAATAGTAGATGCTGCAAAGGAAATAATCTCGTTAGATGGTGTTCTATATGCTATTCCTAATTTAAGATACTATGAAGGTATATTATTCCATGAAAAAGATAGTTATAAATTTTTATCAGAAATTTCTCAGCCTGCTATTACAATTAGTACATTAAATGATGTATTGGAAGAATCTGAAAAAATACTTTCAAATAATATTAATTTAATACATTCATTTGTTGAAGAACTATAACCAAAATAATCACTCTAATTATAATAATTTTTAAGTTTTTAATTTTTAATTT
>JALVUY010000119.1 GCA_027023665.1 Methanocaldococcaceae archaeon | reverse complement strand
ATGTATAGGTGTATATATTTTTGCAAGATATTTCCTAAGAAATATAAAATCCTCTGTTATTGCTATAATTCATATATGAAGAGGATAAGCCCGTTCTAAGTTTTTTAACATTCTAAGTGATATTCTCATTGCTTTTTGGGAAAAAACTATTTCTCTTGAAGCATACATTACTTCTTTGTCTATACTTTTTGTTATAAGATCTGTTTGATTTGAAATTACAGTAGGTGCAAAAAGCTTGTTAGATGGCAGATAATAAGACCGAATAAGTAAGAATAAATTATAAAAATACATTTCATTATATATGGTATCTATAATATTTGCATATCATTCAAAGTTTCTTGGCATCCATTTTTCTTTCCATAAATTACTTTGTATAAAATTATATCATTTAATAAAAACTTTTAATAATTCCTTTATTTGTCAGTATAATTGTAGGGATTTTTTTATATTTTTTGTGTAAAAAACACTATATTCCAATAATTTCAGATTTACTAAATCTATGTAAAAGAAAAGACGAAGATGGAAAAGGGGCTATATATTTCGCTGTTGGTTTATTAATATCTTTAATATTAATTAATGATATAAGGGCAATATTTTTTGGAACCTTAGTATTTGCAGTTGGTGATTCATTAGCCACAATTATTGGGATAAAAGGAAAAATTAGAGTAAAATATTTTGGTAAAACAATTGAGGGATTTTTAGCATTCTTTATATCGTCATCATTGATATTATTTCCATTTTATGGAATTTATGGAATTTTTGTCTCATTACTTGCGGCATTCTTTGAATTTATAAGTAAAAAAATAAAAATAGATGATAACTTATATCTCCCCCTCATTGTGTCGTTTATTCTAAGTATTTGCCCATATAAACTCCAATTTTTTCATATCCTAACTTTCTGTAGTATTCTCTAACACCTATACCACTCGTTACTAAAATTTTCTTTTTACCAAATTCCTCTTTAGCAATTCTTTCTGCCTCTTCTAAGAGTTTTCTTCCATATCCTTTATGTTGCCAAGTAATTTCTTTCAAATCCTTAGTTAAAGGTTTTTCTTGACCACACACATGAAGTTGTCTAACTAACATAGTATTTTCATCAATCTCTTTTCTAAATGGTTTATATGGCTCTCTCAATCTTAAAAAAGCAATTAATATGTTATTTTTTACATCTTCAAAAGATAAGAATATCTCAGTTCCACCACTTGCTTCATATTCTTCTCTACATAACTTTATATGCTCTACCTCAGGCATTATTCCTTTTTTATACATCACATGTCCTACTTCTCTGCATCTTATACATCTACACTTAATTCCATGTTTTTCCATATACTTATAAACTAACTCTCCTAAGTTGCTCTTTTTTACTCCATCAACTATTACAGTGGCAGGAATATCCCTCTGAATTCTTGAAGTTCTAACCCACTTGGGCATTATTGATTTGGCATAACTTATAACTTCAATAGCCTCCTCTTCTCTGTATGGTTTATATTCCCCTCTCTTCCACATCTCATAAAGTTCAGTCCCTTCTATAACCAAACAAGGATAGATTTTAACCATATCTGGCATAAAATCTGGATTAGTAAAAATTTCTTTAAACATTTTTTTATCCATTTCTATATTAGAGCCAGGCATTCCGGGCATTAAGTGATATGACACTTTTAAACCACTATCTTTTAACAATTGAGTTGCCTTTATGGTATCTTCAACTGTATGTCCTCTTTTACAAAATTCTAAAATTTCATTGTAAATTGTTTGAACACCCAACTCTACTCTTGTAGTTCCTAATTTTAACATTTGATTTATTTCTTTTTCTCCACAGTAATCTGGTCTTGTTTCAATGCAGAGAGCTACACATCTATGCTCTGCTGTTTCATTAATTTTTTGAGCCTCTTCTAAACTTTTTGCCTCAACTTTATTCATAGCGTCTAAGCATCTTTTAATAAACCAATCTTGATAATCTATCTCTCTCGCTGGAAATGTTCCACCCATTATTATAAGTTCTATTTTGTTCGTTGGATGACCTACTTTTTCTAACTGCTCAATTCTTGCTTTTGTTTGTAAATATGGATCGAAGTTAAACATTAAACCTCGCATAGTTGCTGGTTCTCTTCCGGTATAACTTTGTGGGACATCTCCAAATACACTCCCTACTCCTCCCGGACAGAATATACATTTTCCATGAGGACATCTTTCTGGAGACGTCATAACTGCTACAACGGCGACTCCAGAGATTGTTCTAACAGGTTTCTTCCTCAATATAGGAATTAGTAATTTTTTTTCTTCCTCTGTAGCATACTGCAAAATTTATGAATTGGAAGGATGTCCAATTCCCAATTTATAAATTCTTAAACATTCTGCTTTAATTTGTTCTATTCTTTTTTTATCTAAAGATTTATTTTTTTCATATTCTTCTAAGATTCTTTTAATTATACATCTCATTAATTTTGCCTTTTCGTCCATAATCATCACCAATAAACTTTAAACTTACATATATAAATATACTCATAAATCTATAAAAATATAACTTACTCTTAACTAATAATA
>JALVUY010000118.1 GCA_027023665.1 Methanocaldococcaceae archaeon | reverse complement strand
ATAATAACTGCCCCCTTAGGACTCCATTTTACTCCCACATCTGGGGCAGTTATAATTTCTATTAATGAAAATCTATAAATGTCTATATTTACCTATGAAAAATTAAACAGTCCCAAACGGCAGATGATGACGTTTATCCCCGTCTGAGCGGTGATGAGTAGCAAGCCGACTGATGCCACTTTTTTATAAATCAACTATATATTTTATTATCCACATATCTCCTTCTTTTTTAACTTCCATTTTATGGTAAGTTACTGCTTTTACTTCTTCTTTTATGTTATGTTTTTCTTTGTTTATTTTTTCTCCATATGCTATGCATTTTAATCTATATCCATTATTATCTTTCTCAATTTTTATGTCAAAGTCACTAAAAACTAAATTTTCTACATCACTGTAAAAAATCAACTCATTTAGAAAATTATACAAAAGTTCTTCTAAATTTTCTCCTGATACTTCAAATTCTATTTTTTCTTTTTTATTAACTTTGTCTATATCCACCATTATGTGAAAAAGTCCCTTAGCCGCTTCTTTGAAGGAATCTTCTAAACTTTTCCCTTTAGCAATAACTCCCATATCCGCAGTAGTTTCAAAAAATTCGAACATCTAACTCACCTCAATAGTATAACCACTACAGCTATTTTCCTTATATTCCTTAATTTCAAAATCTACATCTAAAAAGTGCTTAACAACCCAGATGTTTGTCTTTGTATGATTTGTAATTTCTGAAATTCCAACTATCCCCTTACCAAATCCTAAAAATGGTATTATTTGATCTGCCATGTATTTATCTAAAGCCATTCCCGTATTTCTTGCTGCCAATAACTCTCTTACAGCCCTTTCGGCAACAATTTCTGCCCTCAATCCTTTTTCACCCAAACAACTACTTCCAATAGTGTCGTTCCACAAAACTATCCCTGCTCCAGTGGATAAACCTCTTGAAGTTTCTATTTTTATATTTGGATTTAGTTTTTCTTTATTTAATAATTCTACAGCTTTTTTTCTTAATCTTCTTGCTATATTCACATCTAAATTCTGCACATAGCTAATTCCATCAACCAAATCACTTTTAGTATGCTCTATTAAGTTAAATTTTTTAATTTTTGATGGCTTAACTGTAAAAATAACTTCTCCTCCACCTTCTGGATAAAATCCTCTTTTTAATACTTTTAATTCTGTTAATATTCCAAAATCTTTGAGAATTTTTAGAGTTATATTTTTAATGTAGTCAATTGGTGGAGCTCTCTTAACATCGGTCCCTCCTTTAATTTTCACGGTAAATTTTTTATCAATTCCTAAGGATAAAGGTAATAATGTCTGTATAACTAAAGATATACTACCAGCAGTTCCTATATTTATTTCAAAATCTTTTGGTGCTAATTTTGAAGGAATAAATGTTAATTCTTCTGAACCAACATACAGCCCATAAACTTCTGCATTGCAAAGTTTTTTTACTGCCTTAACACACGCTACATGCTGATGAGCCAAACCTTTATTTTTTCTTTTTTTTCTAATGTTTATTATTTTTACTGGCTTTTGCGTTAATGCAGATAAACTTACAGAGGTTCTAACAATCTGTCCTCCGCCTTCTAAATAGCTACCATCAATAACAATTAAATCCTCACTCAAAGCATCACCTTAATAATCCTTTCAATATATTAATAATAATTTCCAACTCTTCATCTGAAACATTATCTGACTTTAAAATCTTTATAATTTTGTGTATTTTTAAATAATTTCTTTTGTAAATTTCAAAAATCTTTTCTGAATTTTCTTTTAGTACATAAATCTTTTTTTCTTTTCCAGTCTTTGTTCTTTCAATGGACTTAATTTCTATACAATTTAATTTTTTTAATTCATTTATAGCATTACTTATTGTCTGTTCTTTAATATAATGCTTTTCAATATCATCCCATTTTAAGTGTTTGTAAGATTCTCGCAAACTTTGATTTAGTTTTTTAGTAATATTGTATATAGTTAATTCTTCCCCTTTTTTACCAAGTTCTATTATTTCTTCCATAATTTTTAATTTATCGTGAATTTTTTTGGGCATGCAGGTCACACTCTTTTTAAAATAACCATCAATTAAATAATAACAATAAGAATGTATTAAACCCAATATTTTCAAATAAAAATGTTTCACATACTAAATTTCTATTCAAAAAAAGGATGTGGGTTTTTTTGAATATTAATTTATATACCCGTAAGTTTAGGTAGAATATAGAACTTGAAAAGGGGGTGAAAAATATGGTTGCCCCAAGAAAACCAAAAAACCCAAAAAAATAATTATGAGATTTAATTAATTTAACCTTTAATTTTTCTAAGTTTTGCGATAAAGAATGGCTCATTTGGAGGAATTACTCTTAAAGTCCCTTCTATTCCCCCTCCAATTACATTTATTTTTTTAAAGTTGTTTTCAATTGGTAAAAGTTCTACATCATCTCTTTTATTTAATATGTATCTTATAACTTCCTCATTCTCTTCCTCTTCGGCAGAACAAGTGCTATAAACTAAGATTCCCCCTTCTTTTAGTAAGTCAATTCCTATATTTAATAGTTCTTTCTGTCTCAATGAACAGTATTTTATATCCTCCTTTGAAACATTTCTATTTTTATCTTTAACTATATTGCCAGTGCATGGAGCATCCAACAAAATTTTATCAAAAAGGATATTATTTTTTAATAAATAATCTTTGTATATTCTCATATCTTTGTTTATAATAATTGTATTTAAAATCCCCATTCTATTTATGTTTGATTTTAATGCTTTAATTCTAGATTTACTTATATCAACAGCCACTATTGTTCCTGAGTTTTCCATTAATTGGGCTAAATGTGTTGTTTTCCCCCCGGGAGCGGCACACATATCTAATACAAAACTATTTTTTTCTGGATTTAAGACAATTGAAGGAATCATTGAGGAGATAGATTGAGGAATGTAATAGCCAAATAAGTATTCAGGAGTACAACCTATAGAAAATGGAGATTTTATTACTTTAAAGGCATAATCTAAAAAAGTTTCTTCTAAGACAACATTTTTTTCTTCTAATCTTTTTTTTAGTATTTTAGGATCTATTTTTAATGTATTTACCCTTATATACTGCATTCTTTCCCTCTAATAATGTCAATAACTTTCAAATATCCTAAAACTAATATTGGAATAAGAGATAAAATAATGATATAGCCAACAATATCGTGATAAAATATTGGATTTTTGGGATGAAGATTTACAAAATAACAAACTAAAACAATTCTAAAAATATTTACAAAAAATGCCAATAATAGGAAAAATAACCCAATTATGAATTCTTTACTATTTTTGGAGTATAAAATAATGAGAAATAGTATTCCAGATGTTATAAAACTTCCAGTGCATTCTTTGATTATCTCTACATTTGCATTTGGTAAATATATAATGTTATTTATTATTTTTGCATTAGGAATTATTAGTTTAACAAAAATATATGAAAGATAGGCAACTATTTCAACGATATATTCTCCAAAATAATTTAAAATAAAAAATAGAAAAAAGAATAGGATATAGAATTTTATTAAAAAGACGATTATTTTAGATTTACCACTTATGGATATAGCCACCACCACAAAATTGTTTTCCATCTATAAACTGCCCTTTTTCTATAATTCTGCCAATTTTGTGAATTTTTGAATAATCCTTTACAATATCTTTAACTTTATTATATTTTGATGTTGTAAATAAAAGTTCAAACTCTTCTCCACTATTTAAAACAACTTTTATAGGGTTAAGATTAAATTCTTCACAAAATTCAATAACATCTTCTGGAATTAATTTATAGATTTTATCACTGTACAATTCAAAATTTTTAAAATATTTAATTTCTTTCCCCAAACCATCTGAAATATCGCAACATCCACTTATATATTTATTCATTAAAATTCCTTCTTTAACTCTTGCAATGGGTTTTCTTAATTTTTCTATAATTTTTGGATATTTCTCACAGAGTTTTTTAAACTCACTGTTGCTAATTTTTTTATCTTTAAACATATAGTATAAGGTTAAGGCACAATAAACTCTCCCTAAATCGTTAGTCACACATATCCAATCTCCAACATTTCCCTTCCTATATATAGGGTTGTCAGTTATCCCAATTGCAGAGCCAGATAAAATTAGTTCATCTCCTTTATTTGTATCTCCACCTACTACTGGACAATCATACAGTTTAGAGAAATCATTTAAACCAGTGTAGAGTTCTTTAATAAAATTTTCATTTGCCTCTTTTTCAGATAAAGATATTGACAATAAAAACGCTAAAGGTTTAGCACCCATAGAGGCGATATCTGAAACATTTGCAGTTAAAATTTTTCCTCCAATTTCGTAGGGTGTTAGTATGGAAGGAATGTGAGTTTTTTTAATCATCATATCTGTTGTAAAAACTAAATAAAGATTATCATTAATCTTTATAACTGCACAATCATCTCCAATTCCTTTTGTAATATAATTATTAGAATACTTTAAGGTTTTTTTAATTATATCAATTATTGTTATTTCGTCCATTTTCTTCACTATTATTTATTTTTTATTATTAATTTTAAATCTGTTGGATAACTTCCTAATATGTTCCCTTTCATATCTACAATTATACATCCAAATTTAATTCCATTCCATCTTTCACTAACTCTTTCAACTACTCTTTTAGCTATAAGATTAAAAACATCATTTAAAACTCCTTTTTTCTCTAAAATTTTTAAAACTTCCTCAGTAGTGTTTGAATACAAAATTTTCTTTAAATCCTCTTTGTCATCAATAAATAAGGAAGCATATGCCGTTAGTATCTCATTTCTGCAATCTGCAACTTTTGAGTGAGTATTATATATTCCACCAGATAACTTAATTATTTTTCCAGCATGTCCAAAAATTAAAATCTCCTCAACTCCTTTCTCTTTTGCTTTGTCGAGCATAAATCCCCAAAAGTTTGAAACCTCAATAATTTCCTCATCTTTAGCATTTAATATTTGTTTAGCAAATCTTACTCCAATATTTCCAGGAACAAAAATTAATCTTTTAAAACCATTTGCCAATGCTACATCTATTTGAGGTACTAAAGAATTCATATAAGCCTCGTTAGACATAGGTCTAACTATTCCAGTGGTTCCTAATATTGACAATCCACCAACAATTCCTAATTTGGGATTTAGTGTTTTTTTAGCCAACTCTTTACCTTTTGGTATTGATATTATAACTTCAACCATCTCATTATCATTTAGCAATTTTAATAGATTTGTTTTAATCATCTCCTTTGGCTTTGGGTTTATTGCATACTCTCCTTTTTTTACCTGCAAACCATCTTTAGTAACTATTCCAACACCCTCTCCTCCTTTAATTACAACTTCCCTTTTCCCTTTTTTTAATACAACTTCAGATATAACCTCCACACCATTGGTGATATCTATATCTTCTCCAGCATCTTTAATAACTACTGCTATCGCTCTATTATCATCTAATTTTTCAATTTTTTTTATTGGAATGATTAACTTATCTCCATTTAAATTTTCAATTTCAACATAATCAAGTTTTTTTCCAAATTTTAAATAATACAATGCTGAATAAGCCCCAGCAGTGGCACAAGAGCCAGTAGTGTAACCAAATTTTGATTTTTTTCTAAAATCATATATCATACTATTTCCCTTATTTTTCTTTATCTTCTTCTCCTTCTACTAAATCTCAACTTTTTAGTTATTAAGGGAATTCTTTCCACTTCAAGAGCGTCAGATGTGGGATAAACCTCTGAAATATAGGCTGAAAAGGTTATTGGAAATCTTTGCCTTTTCATCTCATCTATAATATCCTCTAATATAAATGGATTTAAATAAATTTTGTTGTTAATAATTTCAAACTCTATCTCATTTTCTTCTAAAATATTTGCAATTTCTTTTAAATCCTCTTCATTATCAAAAATCATGATTCCTCTTAATAATAAACCCTCGTCAGTTATTACTTCATAAGGTTTAGCAACATTTTTAGCCCTATTTATAAGTCTATTTTTCATTTGAATAGCATCTTTCAAAACTGATGGGCAGTAGTGAATAAACATATTTCCTTTAAATTCTTTAATAACTTTTAAAGCAGTTTCTTCACTTCCTGCTATAGCGTTACTAACATCATCCTTTGGATAAAATCCTCTCTTTTCTAATTCATAATAGTTTTCTTCAGAAAATTCAAGTTCGTTAATATTCATAAACTTTGCCAATCCATCAACAGATTCAGCCAACTTTAAAATCTCATTTTCCATATTTGGAATTGCCGGAATTTCAACGCCAACATCTTCAATATATTTATTACATAAACTCAATTTATCGCATAAAAATTTTACATACTCCTCATTATATTCTTCATTAAATATCTTTGTAGGATGTAACCTTATTTCATCTAAACCAGCCTCTTTTAATAGTTTTAATTTATCTTCACTTACATTTTCTGGCGTAGTATATAGATGAGCGTGGAACTCTTTAAATTCATCTTTTAAAGCCTTTAAAAATTTTACAGTTCTATTTATTTTTAATAAAGGATCTCCTCCTGTTATACCAACTCCTCTACTACTACATAACTTTGCCTCATCAATAGCCTCTTCAACAGTTGTAATCAATCTCTCATTTGCATATATTACATCTTTATCTTTTCTTTTTTCAGATAGTGGGCAGTAGTAACATCTATTATTACAAATTCCAGTAATAAATAAAACTAACTTCTCTCCCTTAACGCACTGCTTACAACCTTCTGGCAATTTATTGTAATTTTTTTCTATGTATTTCTCTATTTCCTCAACATTCATACAAACCACCAATAGAATTATATACCTTAAATTTAAATAATACTATGGCGGATGATGAACGGAGTAGCTGCTGAACTGTGATGAGTGATGGGCGAACTGACGCCACTTTTTATTTTTATATCGTTAATTGTAATTATTGAATTCTTTTTTAAATAATAATCCAATTTTTATAATTTATTGAATTATTACTATTTATTTTAGTTAATTTTTGTTAAATATTTTCTATCAAAATTTTTATTTTTACTTCTACTAATGCTAAAAAGTTATATATTGTAGGAGGTATTATTAAAAATAAAATCATTAATAGGGTGGAAAAATGGATGTCGGAGATATTGTAAAAATAGAAACAGATAAAGGAATTTTTGAAGGAATTTTGTTACCTTCAATAGATGAAAACATTATAACTATAAAAATGAAAAACGGTTATAATGTTGGTATACTAAAAGAAAATATAAAAAACATTGAAGTTATAGCCAAGGGAGAAAAACCAAAGTATGAACTTCCTCCTTTAAATATTAAAAAGAATGAAAATTTAAAAACAGTGTCTATTTTATCCACTGGTGGAACTGTTGCATCAAAAGTAGATTACAAGACAGGAGCAGTCCATCCCTCTTTTACAGCAGATGACTTAATTAGGGCAGTTCCAGAACTTTTAGATATAGCTAATATAAAAGGGAGAGCTATTTTAAACATACTAAGCGAAAATATGAAGCCAGAATATTGGAAAAAGATTGCCGAAGAGATTAAAAAGGAAGTTAAAGATGGAGCAGATGGAATTGTTATAGCACATGGAACAGATACAATGAGTTATACTGCTGCAGCTCTCTCATTTATGGTTAAGGCGGATGTTCCAATAGTTTTAGTTGGTGCTCAGAGAAGTAGTGACAGACCTTCATCAGATGCTCCTTTAAACTTAATAAGTGCTGTCTTAGCAGCAAAAGAGAATATTAAAGGGGTTTATGTTGTAATGCACGGGGAGAGTGGAGATACATTCTGTTATTTACATAAAGGAGTTAAAGTTAGAAAATGTCATTCTTCAAGAAGAGATGCATTTAAATCTATAAATACAATACCTATTGCAAAAATAAATCCATTCACAAAGGAAATTACTTATTTACAAGAGGTTGAAAAATCAGAAAATACAAAAAATGTAGAAATAAACACTAACTTAGAGGAAAAAGTGGCATTAATAAAAATCTATCCGGGTATGGATGGAGAAATTATTAGATTTTATGTTGATAAAGGCTATATAGGAATTGTATTAGAAGGAACTGGATTAGGACATGCTCCAGATTATATATTTGATGACATAAAGTATGCGATAGATAATGATGTTGTAGTTGTAATGACAACTCAAACGATAAATGGAAGAGTGAATATGAATGTTTATTCAAATGGTAGAGAGTTGCAAAAGTTAGGAGTTATTGGATGCGAGGATATGTTGCCAGAGGTTGCCTTAGTTAAATTAATGTATCTCTTAGGAAATTATGATGTTGAAGATGTTAAAGGATTAATCAACAAAAATTTAGTTGGAGAAATTGAATATAGGAGTAGATTTGACTGTTATTAAATAAATGAATGTGTAAATTTACGGTGATAAAATGGAGATAGACTATGAAAAAATAGGATTAAAGGTTGGATTGGAAATTCATCAACAGTTAAATACTAAAAGAAAACTTTTCTGCCACTGCCCAACTATAATTAGAGACGATGAGCCAGATGGGGAGATTGTTAGAGTTTTAAGACCTTCACTAAGTGAAATGGGTGAAGTTGATAGAGCAGCATTAATTGAAGCAAGAAAGGGAAAAAAATTCATCTATCAATATTACAATGACACAACATGTTTAGTTGAGTTAGATGAAGAACCTCCTCATTTACCAAGTGAAGAGGCATTAAAAATAGCGTTGGAAGTAGCTCTATTAATGAATATGAATATTGTTGATGTCGCCTATGTTATGAGAAAAATTGTTATTGACGGCTCTAACACTTCTGGTTTTCAGAGGACTATATTCTTAGCAAGAGATGGATATATAGAAACCTCTGAAGGAAAGGTTAGAATAACAAGTCTATGTTTGGAAGAGGATGCCGCAAGAAAAATTGAAGAGAGGGATGATGCAGTTGTTTATAACTTAGATAGGTTAGGAATCCCATTGGTTGAAATTTCTACGGCCCCAGACATTAAAACACCAAAAATGGCTAAAGAGGCGGCTAAAAGAATTGGTGAATTGTTGAGAGTAACTGGAAAGGTTAAAAGAGGATTGGGAACTATAAGACAAGATATAAACATATCAATTAAAGATGGAGCAAGAATTGAAGTTAAAGGAGTGCAAGATTTAGATTTAATTGAAAAAGTTGTTGAAAATGAAGTTATAAGACAATTAAACTTATTAAAGATTAGGGATGAATTAAAAGAAAGAAATGCAGAAGTAGTTGAAAAGATATATGATGTCACAGAAATATTCAAAAATTGCAAGTCAAAAATTATTCAAAATGCTTTAAAGAAAAAGAATGGTAAAGTTAAGGCTATTGTATTAAAAGGATTTGCTGGTTTAGTTGGGAGAGAAATTCAGCCAGGTAGAAGATTAGGAACTGAATTTTCAGATAGAGCAAAAGTTATAGCCGGAGTAGGAGGAATCTTCCACACTGATGAATTACCAAAATATGGAATTACTGAGGAAGATGTTAAAAGACTCAAAGAGTTCGTTAATGCTGGTGAATTAGATGCTGTAATAATTGTTGCCGATGAAGAGAGCAAAGTTGATAAGGCATTAGAGGCTGTAATAGAGAGAGCTAAGGAAGCATTAGTTGGAGTTCCAGAGGAAACTCGAAAGGCTTTAAGTGATGGAAATACAGCATATCTAAGACCCCTACCTGGAGCCGCAAGAATGTATCCAGAAACAGATATACCACCAATAATTATAAAGGAAGGGATGATTGAAGAGATTAGAGCAAATCTCCCAGAACTTCCAGAAGAGAAATTCGAAAGATTTAAGAGAGAATATAGATTGAATGATGAATTAGCAAAAAAGATGGTTTTAAGTTATTATGTGGATTTATTTGAATACTTATGTAACAAATTTAAAAATGTTAAGCCAGTTTTAATAGCCACTACATTGGAAAACACATTAAAAGAAATTAGAAGAGAAGGCTATGACATAAATAAATTAGAAAATAGACACTTTGAAGAATTATTTAAAGCTTTATCTAATGGTGAAATTGCTAAAGAGGCTATTATTGAAGTATTAAAAGGTTTTTGTGAGTATCCAGATAAAAGTATTGATGAAATCTTAGAAATTAAAGGACTAAAAAGATTATCAAAAGAAGAAGTTGAGAAAATTATCGAGGATATAATTAAAGAGCATTTAGATGTGGTAAAGGAAAAAGGATTAAAGGCGTATGGGTTTTTAATGGGTAGATGCATGGCTAAATTGAGAGGAAAGGCTGATGGAAAATTAGTAAATGATATTTTAAAGAAAAAGTTAGAAGAGATAATTTAAAATTTTAATTTTATTCATAAACTTTATTTTTTTGTAATTTCTTTGTAAAGTCTAATTAGGAATTCCTATTGTTGTCAATTTTGCATATTTTACATTATTTAAACTTTTTAGCTTTTCAGTTAATTCAATTATTCTTTTTCTATGACCTTTAACTACAATAATTCTCAAAAGTTCATCATTAACAAAAACTTGTAAGGAAACCAGGATGACATCTTTATATTTTTTTTCAATATCTAATATCTGCTTATATATTTTTTTTGGAAATATTAATGTTATATCTCCTGCCTTTGATTCTATTCTATGAAGCCACTCGTATTTTTTTACATAATTTTCTAAAGCTTCTCGGATAATTTCAGATCTTGATTTATTTAATTCTTTTGTAATATCATCTAATTCTTTTAAAAGATCTTTTTGAATTGTCATAGTTATTCTCTCCATCATACTCAACACCAAACTAATATTGCTAATTTAATTATCGAATGCAGTTATAATCAATTAATTTTGGTATTATTACATATAAAAATGTTATTATCAAATACTATTTAGTTTTTTTATAATGTTATAACATATAGTATTAAGCATTATAAATTTTTATCACTTAGAATAATACTAAACAAATAGAAAGTATTATATATGAGGTCATCAACTATAT
>JALVUY010000117.1 GCA_027023665.1 Methanocaldococcaceae archaeon | reverse complement strand
GTAATATATTGTCTATATAGTGTTCTCTTAACAATTGTAATTGGTAACCTCTATATAGCCCTTAGAAGAAGATTAAGTAGAAAATAAATAAAAAATTAAATTAACGCTTCTATTAAGTCCCCTCTTGTAATTATTCCCACTAAATTACCATCATCATCTACAACAGGCAATCTTTTAATTTTATGTTCAATCATAAGTTTTGCCGCATCGTTAATAGTCATATCTGGCTTAGCAACTATAACATTCTTTGTCATCACATCTTTAACCTTTGTTTTTAATGCCTTTTTTAAATCTTCCTTAAACTCCTCAATCTTCAATGCTGTTTTTAATGGCAACTCTATTAAATCTAATGGAGATGGCAAAATAAGGTTTAAATCCTCATCGTGGGTAGTTATAGTTTTTATAATATCACTTTCAGAAATTATTCCAACTAATTCTCCATTTTTGTTTAATACTGGAGCCCCACTAATTTTTTTCTCTCTAAATAATTTTATTACATCGCATAAATTATCATCTTCATAAACTACAATAGGTTTTTTCATAACATCTTTTATTAGCATTATTTTCACCATTCATTTTTTATTCAATATAATCTTTAATATTCAATCCTAACTCATCGCAAATTTCTTTTAGTTGATTATATAGTGCCTCATCAATCTCAAATCCTTTTATTCTCTTCATTTTATTTCTCTCCTCTATCTCCCCAGGAATTAATATTTCAAAACCTTCTGCTGGCTCTGATGTTTTAATTTCCTCTAATAATTCATCGACTTTCTTCTTAAACTCTTCTTTTCCCATAAAAAACTCTGGATTAATGACCATAAATAAATCTCCTTTAGTGCATTTTTCTTTTGGATTTGCCGTTCCTCTAACTTTAGTTCCAACCTCAGCCCCACCAATTGCTGACAACATCTCAATAGCTAATGCTAAACCATAACCTTTAGGCCCTCCAAATGGTAATATACATCCTTCTAACGCTTTGGCTGGATCCGTCGTTGGCTTTCCTTCTTTATCTACTGCACAACCCTCAGGAATCTTTATTTTTTTTCTTAAAGCTTCTATAATTTTACCTCTCGCTATTGATGCAGTAGCCATATCTAATGAAAATTTATATTTATTTCCTTTAAATGCAATTGCTATAGGATTTGTTCCTAAAATCTTTGTTTTTCCACCAAAAGGAGCCATTGCTGGTTCTGTATTTGTTATTGTTATCCCAATCATATCGTTCTTCATAGCTAACTCTGAATAATAACCAGCAATTCCAAAATGGTTAGAATTTTTTGTTGCTACTACTCCAACTCCAACATTTTTTGCTTTCTCTATGGCCAGCTCCATAGATTTTTTACCTACTACTTGACCTAATCCAAAGTCACCATCTACAACTGCCGTAGATGGACTTTCTTTAACTACTTTAATATTTGGCTTTGGATTTATGTTTCCCAACTTTAAGCCTATTACATATTTAGGAAACCTCCCAATTCCGTGAGATGTAAATCCTTTTAAATCTGCATCAACAAAAACATCAGCAGTAATTTCAGCATCTTCTTCAGGAACTCCAAATTTTTTTAAAATGTCAATTATTAATTTTCTTTCATTTTCTGGTTTTAAAATTATCATTTTTACCCCTCAAATTTTTTATGGTTTTACATAATCCATCTTGTAATAGACAATATCTCCATCTGCATCTACAATTGCTATAAGAAGTTTTTTTCTAACTGAGTGGGCTACTCTAACGAATCCTGTTAGTTCATTTAATAGTATAGAGGAATCTTCTGTAAAAACCTTAACTAAATAAACTGAATGCTCTTTTTCAATATTAGCCCCTCTTTCGTAAAGTCTAAAATCTGCTCCATACTTTAAGCCAGTTTTTACAATATAACCCCTTGTTCTTAAATCTTTATAAACTAAATATTTTAGGCATAATCTCTCTTCAATGTTTTTTGCATATTCATACAGTTCTTCAAAACTCATTATATTTTTATCCTTATCTCTAACTTCCAGCCATCCCAAATTTATTAAATATAATGCCTCAACTAATGACAGTATTAAAAAATTTCCCTCAACAGTACCATACTGTCTCGATGATAGTTTAGATATTCCATTTTTATCAAAGATTAATACTCTATCTCCATCTAAAATTCCTACAATTTTTTTTCCCACAAATCTCACCAACTGAATTTATTTGAAAAATTATTTAACTAAAACTAATTTATATTAAAAACAATATTTATATTATTACCATATTGAGGTGAATGCATGATAATACATCCGAGACCTTCACCAATAGCGGCCGCGATGTATCAACTTAGAGACATTGGAGTTGATGCTATAATTATACATGGGCCAAGTGGATGTTGCTTTAGAACTGCGAGGCTGTTAGAGTTAGATGGCGTTAGGGTCTTTACATCAAATATTGATGAAAATGCCATTGTTTTTGGTGCTTCTGAAAATTTAAAAAAGGTTTTAGATTATGCAGTAGAATACTTAAAAAATAAGTTAAACAAAGAAAAACCATTAATTGGTATTGTTGGAACATGTGTTAGTATGATTATTGGAGAAAACTTGGAGGAATTTGCCAACTATGAAAAGGCAACAGTAATTCCTGTAGAAGTTCATAGTGGTTTTGGAGACAACACTGTTGGAGCGATAAAAGCAATGGAATCTGCCCTAAAATTAGGAATTATAGACAAAGAAGAATTTGAGAGGCAGAAATATTTATTAAAAAAAGCAACAGAAATTGAAAAAAGTAGGGGGATGGCTAAGAGAGAGTATATAAAACCAACTTATGAGGATGATACTGAGGAAGTTATTAATTTATTAAAATCTATGAAAAATAAAGATACAAAAATAGCTTGTGTATTAAATGCTAAAAAAGAAACTGCCTATTTATTTGTCCATCCTCTAATTGTGTTAAATAAATATTTTAACTGCGTAAATATTGCAAACTTAGATGAAAATAGGGGACTTAAAAAAATTAGAAACGATGCGAAAAATATATTAAAAAGATTCAGACCAGATTATATTACTGGTGGATTAGATGAATATCCAATAAGTGGAGAAAAAGCCGTTGAGATATTAAATAGCTTAGATGATATTGATTTAATAGTAGTTTCTGGAGTACCTCATGCATTGCCTATTGAAAATTTAAAAAAGGATATTATTAAAATAGCTATAAGTGATGGGCCAAGGACATATTATCCTATAAAAGAACTTTATGACTATGCAATCGTTGAATTTGACGCTCATGCTAAAGTTTTAGGTAAAAGAGATATTGTTAAATCAAGATTCGGAGAAATTTTAGAGCATGAATTAAAATAATATAAAAATAACAACAATAAATATAAATTATAGAATCAACATTTAATATTTAACTATTAATTAATTAAATAATTAATTAAAATAAATTTAAATGGTGAAACTATGGACGAGCCATGGGTAGAAAAGTATAGACCAAAGACATTGGATGAAATCGTTGGACAAGATGAAATAGTAAAGAGATTAAAAAAATATGTTGAAAAAAAGAGTATGCCGCATCTTTTGTTTAGCGGACCACCAGGAGTTGGAAAGTGCTTAACAGGAGATACAAAAGTTATTGTAAATGGGGAGATTAGAGAGATTGGAGAAGTCGTTGATGAAATTAGCAATGGAAAATTTGGAGCAACTTTATCTAATGATCTAAAAGTTTTAGGAGTTGATGATGAGGGAAAAGTTAGAGAATTTAATGTGCAGTATGTATATAAGGATAAAACTAATGCTTTAATAAGAATAAAAACTAAAATGGGTAGAGAATTAAAAGTAACAACCTACCATCCTCTACTAATAAACAACAAAAATGGAGAAATAAAATGGGAAAAGGCAGAAAATTTAAAGGTTGGAGATAAGTTAGCAACACCAAGATACATTTTATTTGACAATAATGATAAAGATATTGAAAATCATGATTTAGTTAGATGGATTGCCTATTATGTAGCAGAAGGATATATTAAAGATAGTAAGGTTATATTTTCTCACAATAATAAAAAAATTATAAATAAGTTCTTAGAACTTACAAAAAGATTATTTAAAGATGTTAAAATAGAAAATAAGGATAATTTGGTATATATAACCTCAAATGAAGTTAAAGATATTATTAGGGAATATAACTTAACCAATAAAAGAATTCCAAATAATATTATGAAAAGTGATACTTTAAAAGTATTTTTAGATGCTTATATTGAATGTGAAGGAATCAAAAAGGATAATAAAATAATATTACCTACAACAAATAAAGATTTTGCAGAAGAATTAAGTTACGCTCTATTAAGATATGGTGTTATTGTTAAATTGGAAAAAGTAAATAATATTTATAAAATAATAATTTCTGAAGAAATTTCTGATAAAATAATTGTAGATGTGGAAAAAATAAATTATATCTGTGAAAAGTTGGGAATTAAAAATGTTAAATTAAAAAGCAATATTTTGGAATATATCGAATGTAGAAAATTGTGTAATGCTATTTTAAATAGGATATATAACCAGTTAGATAAAATTAGAGATAATAAATTGTTAGATTGTATAGGATATTTATTATTCTTAGCATCTAACGAAATCTATTGGGATGAAATTGTTGAAATTGAGCAATTATATGGAGACTTTATAATCTATGACTTACATGTTCCAAAATATCACAACTTTGTTGGAGGTAATTTACCAACTATATTGCACAATACAACCGCGGCTTTATGTTTAACAAGGGATTTATTTGGAGAAAATTGGAGGGAGAACTTTTTAGAGCTCAATGCCAGCGATGAGCGAGGGATAGACGTTATTAGGACAAAAGTAAAAGAATTTGCAAGAACTAAGCCAATCGGAGACATACCATTTAAGATAATATTCTTAGATGAAAGTGATGCTTTAACAGCAGATGCTCAAAACGCTTTAAGAAGAATTATGGAAAAATTCTCGAATGTGTGTAGATTTATACTATCTTGTAATTATCCAAGTAAAATTATTCCCCCAATTCAATCAAGGTGTGCAGTTTTCAGATTCTCACCACTTAAAAAAGAAGATATTGCAAAAAAATTAAAGGAGATTGCTGAAAAGGAGAATTTAAAATTAACTGAGAGTGGATTAGATGCAATAATCTATGTTAGTGAAGGAGATTTAAGAAAGGCTATAAATGTATTACAAACTGCTGCTGCATTAAGTAATGTTATAGATGATGAAATTATTTATAAAGTATCTTCAAGAGCAAGACCTGAGGAAGTTAAAAAAATGATGGAATTGGCGTTAGAAGGCAAATTTATGGAGGCAAGAGATCTATTATATAAACTTATGGTTGAGTGGGGTATGAGTGGAGAAGATATATTAAATCAGATGTTTAGAGAGATAAATAATTTAAACATTGATGAAAGAAAAAAGGTTGAATTGGCAGATTACATTGGAGAAACTGACTTTAGAATAGTAGAAGGAGCAAATGAAAGAATTCAGTTAAGTTCTTTACTTGCAAAAATGGCTTTACTGGGTAAAAAATAATTTTTTATTTATTTTTTCTCTTCCATCTTTATAGCATTGACTGGACAAACCTCTACACATTTTCCACATAATATACATTTATCCTTAATGATTTTAACTTTACCTCCTTCTTCTTCAATGGCATTTACTGGACATTCTTCAACACAGACTAAGCATCCAACACATAAGTTTTTATTAACTTCAATGTCTTTTGTTTTTATAACCTCTCCAATCTCATTTTCAACTTTTATGCATTTTTTTGGACATACTTCCATACAAGCTCCACAACCCATACATAAATCTAAATTAATCTCTATACTCTTCCTTATCTTAACTTTTATAGCCCCAGTTGGACAGTACCTTGCACAAATTCCACACTTTACACATTTATCTTTATCTATGTAATAATTTTTTAGTCTAATTTTTCTATGTGGTACATTTTTTTCCTTTATTAAATAATGTATTTCACTATTTTTAATCTCTGCCTTACCCTCTATCACATATATAGCCCCAACTGGGCATGTTTGAGCACAGATTTCGCATTTAACACACTTATCATCAATAATTTTCACTGGTTTTTTAATTTTCGCCTTTTCTATGGCATCTACTGGACACTCTTTATAGCATAGATTACATCTAACGCATTTACTCTCATTAACATATAGTGATTTGTAAGTTATTGGCTTTATTTTGTGAGCCACTTCTATAATATAATCTTTATCTCCATCTACCTTTGATAAAATTTCATTTAAAGATTTTTTTATTTCAATCAAATAAATCACCTATAAATTATCTTAATATTATGGCATTTAGAGGACACAGCTCTTCACATCTTCCACATAGCTCACATTTATTTATATCAATCCTTATCTTAGATCCATACTCCTCAATAGCATTGTATGGACAGTTTCTTAGGCATACTAAACATGAGGCACATCTTTTTTTAATATACTCAATAAATTCATATTTGTTTATTTCAACGATCTTTGCAGTTTCGTTAATCTCGCATCTTAATTTTATTATTACAATCGCGTCAGTTGGGCAAACTTTTTTACACTTTCCACAGAAAATACATTTTTCCCTATCAATTTTTATAAATAAGCCACTTTCATCGTAAGATATGGCATCAACTGGACAAACCTCTATACATTTCCCACAGTTTATACATCTATCCTCTTTAACGATAATTTCCCTCTTGTTAAAAATTAAATTAAATTTGGGGAGTATTTTAATATTTTTATCTTTCAATTCTAAGTGTTTAGATATTATTTCTTTTATCATAAAACTTCCTCTTAAGTTCCTTTATCCTCATATTTTCTTCATAAACTTTCTTTCTTAATTCCTCTTTCAGTTTATTAATTGCCAATTTTTCAATCTCTTCTAAAACCTTTCCATACTTCTTAGTGTAGTTAATTAAATCATTTTCAATTTTCTCAATTATTTCATCCTCTATTATTCTTACTTTGACAGATTCTTCTGCTACTTCTGGTTTAACTGGTTTTATAGCATTAACTGGACACTCTCTTTCGCATAATCCACAACTAACGCACAACTCTGGAACAATGTATGGAAGTTTTGTCTCTTTACTAATTTTAATTGCATTAACCTTACAAACTTTCTGACAAATTCTACAACCAATACATAGATCCTCATCAATAATATAGCAAATATCTTTTTTCTTTGGAATTATTGGAACTTTCACTCTTATTGCTGTTGTTGGACAAACTTCAATACATAAACCACATTTTACACAACTAACAACTTTTTTTTCTATTAAATCAATCTCCCCCACACACACATCCTTACAAATTCCGCAAGTTATACACAAACTATTAACTATGTGAGGAATATCCTCAATTTTATTTTCCTCTACTTCCAATCTATTGGTAATCTTTTTATTTTTAAGTTCAAAAGCCTTTTCAATCTTTTCTTTTAGTTTTTTCTCATCAACGACAATTATAGCATTTTCTATTGGACACGCTTTTATACACTCTTTACAGGAAATACATAAGTCAATATCAATTACATACTTTCCATCCTTAATGTCAATAACATTTACAGGACAAACCCTCTTACAGTTTCCACATCTGACACAGGTTTCCTCATCTATTATAAGATTGTGATACTTTGGCTTGCTAAAAAACAATCCTTCAGTTTCAACTCTATGTTTATCCATCTCCAATACACTTGTAGGACAAACTTCAACACAGTTAGCACAGGCAACACAAGAATCTTCATCAATTTTTGGTATTTTTTTGTTATAATTTTCATCGTAGATTAATTCAATTGCAAAGGCAGGACAACTTTCTTTACATCCTTCGCAGGATATACATTTCTCAGGAAATTTAACAATAGGAGGAACTTTTCTATACCTTTCTGGTGGAATATAAGAACTTTTATTTGCCTTAGCATCGATAAAATTTTTAATCCATCTTTTTTTAACAAATTCATAGAGATACCATAAAGAGGATGCCATAAATACCACCCTAAATTTGCCCAAATTTTATAGGAACTTCCTTACCATCTTTTACAGCAATTATAGTTCTTTCAGTACATGAGATGCAGGGGTCTATGCTGGCGTAGGCAGATACTGCATCAGAGACTGTTGGACAGGTTTTTAACATATACTTATATGCCTCTAAGTTCATTACAGTTGGAGTTCTGATCATAATTCTCTTTATAAGCCCTCCATCAGTAATTTCCATTTTATATAATAGCTCTCCTCTTGGAGCTTCGTTTCTCCACTCACCTTTACCTCCTTTTATATCTACCTTAACTCTAATATCTCCCTGACTCTCTTCATACAATTCTAAACATTTTCTAATTAATCTAACACTCTCTAAGATTTCCTCATGCCTAACCATCATTCTTGCAAAATTATCTCCTTCTTTTCTCCAAACAGGTTTAAATTTAAGTTCTTGATATGTAGGATGTCTTAATCTCCAATCGCTTTCTGGAAGTCCAGAACCTCTACATACTGGTCCAACAGCCCTCGTTCTCATAATTTCGTGATAAGGAAGTATGGCAATTCCTTTACTCCTTAAAGCTATTAATGGACCAGTTTCAAACACTTCAATAATATTTTTTAGTTCTTCAACGAAAATGTCGAGTTTTTTATTTATTGCATCAATCATTTCTCTATTTATATCTCTTCTAACTCCTCCAACTACAATGTAACCCATATTAACTCTATTTCCAGTAATCATCTCTATTAAGTCCATAATTATTTCTCTGACATTTAAAAGCCATATTCCGAGGGTTTCATGCTCTATTGATAAGTTATAAACTGCTGAAGCAATTAAATGGCTATGTATCCTTTCCAATTCACACGCTATTACTCTCAAATATTTTGCTTTATCAGGAATCTCTATTTTTGAAATATGCTCAATACATTCTGCAAATGTCATAGTGTGAATAAATGAACAGATTCCACAAACTCTCTCAGCCAAATAAATTCCTTTATGACAGTGTTTTCCTTCCATAATTTTTTCTATTCCTCTATGAACATAACCCATTTCAATTTCAGCATCAACTGGCTTTTCTCCCTCTAATATTAATTTAATTCTTAAAGGTTCTTTTAATATTGGATGAATAGGACCAATAGGAACTGTTGCCATAATTTCACTCTTTTATAATTTTTATATTTACATATTTATTATTTCATTATATTCTATTTTTTAATTTTTCATTTTGTCCAATATTCTTCTCTTTTAACTGTTCTTTTAACTTCTCTTCTCTCATTGCCAACGCCTTTGGAGCCACTTTCAATATTGCCTCAATTATTTCAGAGGGTCTTGGAGGGCATCCTGGAATTTTAGCATCTACTGGAATAACTTTATGAACTCCTCCAACTACATGTCCCTCTTTGAAGATTCCTCCACTCAATGCACATGCTCCAACTGCGACAACAATCTTAGGTTCGGGGGTTTTTTCATAAATTTCTTTCAATCTTTCAGCCCATTGTAATGTTACAGGGCCAGTAACTAACAAAACATCTGCCTCTTTTGGATTGTTATGAACATAAATTCCATACTGCTCTATGTCATATCTCGCAGATAGACAGGAAACTATTTCTATGTCGCATCCATTACATCCCCCAGTATTGACAATACAGACATTGATTGACCTCTTTCTAAACAACTTTTTTACCATATTTATTCCTCCCTTAGCAACTTAATAATTAATTTTCTACCCTCTTCTAACGCTTCTTCGTAAGGTTTTTTATGCAATACATGAAGTTCTACAACTTTTTTTCTAATTAAATCTGCCTCTTCTTTTTTAATTAACCCAAAGAAATCACATAGCCAACATAAACCTAAGTCAATATCAACCTTTCTACCTAAACAACCCATTCTTGCCTGTTCTGCATAGGCGTGTAGTTCATAACATGAAGTAAAGTCCAATTTTTTTAGAAATATTTCAATTACTTTATCAACATCAATCTTTAATGCCTTAGATATTGGAATAAAAACTTCATCCATTAAAAATCTATTATCTTTAAGAACACTTATCTTCTGCTTTAATGAATTTTCAACATACTTTTTGTCAATATCTAATGTTTCTTCCATAATTACCACCAAATAAATTAAATTAATGAAATTATGCCTCTCACCAATAAGGCAGTAATTATTCCGACAACTAATTCAACTCTTCCATATCCTGGTCTCATTCCTAATGGAAAGCCAATTAATAAAGTTCCAATTATATATAAAGGAGTATTTATCAAAATTCCTCCAATTATAGCCAAAGATAACGCTAATTTATCAATACTTTTTTCTACATAGGGATTAGGGTATTTTCTATAACTGTATTCTAACCCAATAATATTGCCAATTATAAAGGAAATTATCGCTAAATTTAAATAAAATAAATCCATAATTTCACCACTTTATGCGGGAATGTAAAGTTTATACAACGCATAGGCGAAGAATATTAAAATTATAAGCATAAATAATATTTCTAAATCTTCCATTTTGTGGGCTATTTTTTTGTTTGTAATTGATATAGTCAATATTAAGAGTAATAAGAATATCAATATTCCTAAACTAACATTTAACTGGAATAAAGTTATTAGAATGCAATAAATTATTGTTATAATGCATGCAATTGTAAAGAAGTAAATATATCCTCTCATTTTATCCCCCTAAAAATAATCTATAAAGAACATCGCACAAAACCAAACCTGCAATAGTCATTTGAAGCATAACTGAGTGATGAGGAGCTAATAAAGGAGTTAAACCATTTATAAATGCTAGTATTACTGTGAGTATTACCATAACAACCAAAGTTAATAATGGATTACTTATAACTACTGGCCCAATGAATATTGCTACAAACAGCCATAATAATACGAAATAGGCAATAGCTTCAGCAATGTATATCAATGATGCCAACAAACCATAATGCTCTGTCATGTATCCACTAACTATGTCTTTTCCTTTAACTATTCCAAATGGACTGTATGG
>JALVUY010000116.1 GCA_027023665.1 Methanocaldococcaceae archaeon | reverse complement strand
AAATGAAGAACCAGCAGGAATGATTTGGCACTGTAAATTAGGTAAGACAGGAAAAATCAGGAGAAATCAGATAAAATTTTCCGAAACTATTGAAGGGATAAAATATGCATCAAAATGGATTGAAAGAAAAATGAAAAATCAGATAACATATTTAAAGGAATTAAAAAAGAATCACAACCATAAGGGAGATTTTGATGGATTAATTGAAGGTATAAAATCATGTATTAATGATTTAAACGATTATTTAAGTAAAATAAATTATAATATTCCAAAAAGAACAATAAAAGATACTATTATTGGAATTGAAGGAATTGCCTCAAAGTATTATTTTAAAGGGATTAATTATGCTCTTCCAGAGAAGTATAAGTTTAGAGAAAGAAGTAGAAGACCAGCAAAAGATGAATTTAATGCTTTATTAAATTATGGCTATGGAATGCTTTATCCTATTGTTGAAAAATGTTGCATTATTGCTGGTTTAGACCCTTATGTTGGGTTTATCCACTCTGATGGGTATAATAAAACAAGTTTGGTTTATGATTTAATTGAAATGTATAGGGTTTATGTGGATAGAGGAGTTGTAAATTTTATAAACAAAAAGAAAGTTAAAGATGAGTTTTTTGTTCCTTTGCATAATGGGATAGCATTGTCGGATGTAGGGATTGGAGAATTCTCTTTATTTATGAATGAAAATGTATTTAATAGAGAATTTGAATCTAAAGGAAAAAAGTATAAGTTTCCTGATTTCATCCAAAAAGAGTGTTATGAGATTGCAAATAACATAAAGGAGAGATATTTATGATTTATGTAATTTATGACATAAGCAATGACAAAATTAGAAAGAAAATTTCAGATAAATGTCTGAGCTATGGATTATTGAGAATTCAAAAGAGTGTGTTTGCTGGGAGTTTGAATAAAAATAGGATTGATGAGTTGAGAGTTTTTTGTGAGAATATTATTGAGGAAAATGACAAGGTCTATATTATAGAGGTTTGCGAGAAATGTTTTGGAAAGTTGATTTGTATTGGTGAGGATTTTGATAAGGATTTAGTTAGAGATAATAAAAAGACGATGGTGCTTTAAATGGAATTGGAAGAGATGATTACTGTATCTGATGTTGTTGAGTATATGTATTGTCCAAGATTCGTTTATTTTGAAAGAGTTTTAGGAATTCCTCAACATGAAGAGAAAAGAGAAAAAGTTTTAATTGGTAGGAACATTCATGACTTAAAAGAAAAAATAAACAAAAATTACATTAGAAAATCCATAAATGCAAAGGCAAAGTTTTTAAATGTGTATTTATCATCAAAAAAATATAAAATTGTTGGTATTGTGGATGAAGTTTTGGAATTGGATGATGGAAGTTATTCCCCTTTAGATTACAAATTTTCAGAATATAAGAATAGATTATTTAAAACTCACAAGTATCAGTCCATATTATATGGTTTATTAATTAAAGAGAACTTTGGAGTTGAAGTTAATAGAGGATTTATTGTTTATGTAAGGAGTAGTAATTTAGTTAAGGAAATTAAGTTCAAACAAAAAGATTTTGATAAAGCTATTGAGTTTGTAGATTTAATATTTAAGATTATTAAAAATGAGGAGTTTCCATTGAACATTAAAGTAAATAAAAGGAAATGCATTGATTGTTGTTATAGAAATATATGTTGTAAATAAAGTTTTTAATATTGTTATTAGATTCTTTAATTTTACTTTCTTGCTTTTATAAAGGGGTTGTTTGAATTTGGTATTAGAAAATTGATAAAAAGTAATACTAATTTTTTCTTATTAAAATTTATATTTTTTAGAGATTTTTGTTATTTGTTTTTATTTTGTATGTTTTAGAGTTAGATAAAACTTATTTTATATGGAATAAGGTTTGATTATTGAGATTTTTGTTTATGGTTGTGCAATTTATTTATAAATAGTTTGCACAATCTTTCTTACTTTTATAAACACTTTGATAATGATGCAGTCAGAAAAATAGGGTGTTAAAAGAAAGATTTATATAGGAGTTTGTGTATTAGATATGTTATAGTTAGTAGTGTTTGAATAATTAGTCCATTAAAATAAGGATGGAAACATATATTTTCTCAAAGGGCAATTATTTGGGTCAAATTGTTTGAATAATTAGTCCATTAAAATAAGGATGGAAACTATTATACACTTTTTTCGCTAATGTATCTTTCCCAACCCCTTGCACTCCACTAAACGCAATTATCATCTAAATCACCATACTTTATAGATTTTTTGATTTATTCTTCCTTTTTATCAACCATTCTCTTAAATAATGTAATGCAAGCGTAAATATAATACCAACAATCGGATTTAACATAATCATTATGATACATACTGGTATTCCGATGAACCAGAAATATTTTGATACTAAAATTTTATAATATATCCATATCACACTTCCAAACAAAATAACAATTGCAATCATATTCAATACAAAATTATCCACCGCCAACATAACTGCGGCAATTATATATAGAATAAACAAAACAATCAAATATATTATTAGTTTAATTAACCATTTCATTCTATCACCGAACATCTTTATATAAAAATATAAAATTAATTATAAACCTTTCTATAAATCTTTATTGTTTGAATCGGTAGTCCATTAAAATAAGGATGGAAACCTGTATAAAAATAAAAATAATTAAAAATTAAAAAAAGCAGGCTTATTATGGGAGGTATACCAATAGGAGGGTGGAACCCTCCTATGGGGCGGGATACCAATAGGGGCGAAGCCCCTATGGGTTTATTAAAATAAGGATGAAAAATAGTTTTTCTAAAAAATATAGAGATATATACCAATAAAGAAATCAAAGCCCCCTCTATGGTATTCTAACAACACTTCCAAAACCTTTAGACACTTTTCTTCCAATTCCTAAATAATTTGGGATATTAAAGTTAATTAAAAATTCTCCAAAAAAGCCAATAAATTTATTGCCTTTGTATTTAACAACTAAATCATCAAATTTTAAAAGTTCTGCTTTTAGTTTTTCTTCAACAGTGTAATTTAAATACTTACTCATTGACAAAACATTTCCAATTAAAATCCTTTCTAACAATTCTTTTTTTCCTTCATCATCCAACTCTCTATATTTCAAATAATTCCTCTCATTCAAGGCAATCCATGGAGATATAAACTTATATTTTATCATCTCATCTGCAACTCCAAATTCTTCAAATTTAACCTTTGCATAACCATTTACAACCTTATAAACTTCCCCTTTCAAATTCAACTCTCTAATGTGTAAAATAATTTCTCCTAAAATATTTATTCCCTCTTTTATACCAATTAAAACAGCATCTCCACTAATGATTTTATACTGTATTTTTGGATAGGTATAGACAAAACCATTCCCGCTATGATTATGCAACTCCACATAATTTTCCTTATCAAACATATTTAAAATATAACCTCTCAAAAATGGTGTTTGTGATTTTTTTAGTGGTTTATTTGTTTTTAAACGAACTATTAAAATTGGAATCTGCACAATATCACCACAAAAAATATTTTAATTAAACTTTAATTTTAATATATGTCCTATTTTAAAGCAACTTCAAGATATCTTATAAACTCCTTCTTATTATTAGGAATATATGCCCCACAGGCAAATTTATGCCCTCCCCCACTACCATCAACTTTTTCAGAAGCGTATTTTATTGCTTTAGCTAAATTTACATTATCTGCAAAACATAAAAGTCTTGGACATCTTGCAGAAACTTTATAACCATTTTCATCCTCTGTTATAGCAAATATTGGCTTCATCCAATCTACTTCTTCAATAGAATAGATCATTCCAGCAACTATTCCAACAATATTTGGCATAATCTTATCAGTTTCAAAGTATTGAAATTTATCTTTTTTAACTATTTCAACTTCATTCTTTACATGTTCTAATGCCTCTCTTAAATTATTCCTATGTTTTCTCAAATTTGAAAGCATTCTACTATAATATTTTCCTCTATCTCCCATTAAGACATTTAAGGCAGTTTCATAATCACCATATCTTGAGCAAGCATTTATGCATGTTGAGAATTCCTCCAAATCTCTCAAAGGAGATCCAAATTCCTCATTTTTAAATTCATAAACCTCTCCAAATATAACTTTTGGAACATATGGGGCCCAGTGATTTGGAACATAGTTTAAACATTTAATTAAAAGTTCATTTCCAATAATTTTTTTGTATTCAAAAGGTATTTCAGCCAATCTTGTCGTTGGATCTATATCTATGTCGTATTTTTTATTTATATAGTGAATGTATTTGATAATTCTTGAGTCATTATTTAATAAATCAGTCCTAATATCGCTCCAATATCTCATAGAAACAAATAGAGGGCGAGTTTGCCTACCATAAAATTGTAGATCCATATATTTCTTAATATCTCCTGCGAATATTGCATCTGCCAATATAATTTTATTCAACCCAGTTAATTTACCTTCAATGTTTTGTATATCTCCAACAGCCCCTAAAACTGCATACTTAGCCAAATCAATCCAGTTATTGTTAATAGTTTTTGCAAATAAATATGAAACTCCCGCCCCGCAAATTTCTCCCCCACTCTTTCCTATAGTTATTGGATTTATATGAATAATATTTTTAGGAATCTTAACTTCTTCAGGTTGATGATGATCCAATATTATAATATTCTTTTTGTAGTTTATCTCTTCAATTTTCTCAGTAATCATTTTTAACTGTCCACTTCCTAAATCAGCAAAAATTACTAAGTCATAATCTTTAAATGGAATACTATCGATAGTTTCTAATGTTATCTGCTTTAAAAACATAAAATCAGCATCCAACTGCAATCTTTCAGATAGTTTTTGTAAAATAACCCTTGATGTTAATCCATCTGTATCTATGTGAGTAATTATCAATATTTTGTTGTTTTTGTTTTGTTCTAATACTTTAGTTCCTTTCTTTAATTCAACCCAATCTTTCATAGTATCACTGAAAAAGTAATTTCTGTAAATTTTAAAATCTCAAATAAATAAAAAAGAGTAAGAGTTAAGAGATTAAAATTTTAATCTAAAATTTTTTAAACATCTCCTCAATAATTCTGGCAAATGCAGGTCTTGTTATAAATATTCCAATTAGAACTCCTGCTATTGTTGTTATAGCAAAACCTTTTAACATACCTACTCCAAGCACGAATAAAGGAAGCATTGCTGCTATTGATGTTGCCGCTGAGGCAAATATTATAAAGAACGCCCTTTTAATACTTGCTTTTATTTTTCTACCTTTTAATGCCTCATCTGTTATAACTATTTGGTTATCTACTCCGGTACCAACAGCCGCAATAATACCAGCAATTGATGGAATATCTAATTTCCAATTAATTAGAGACGCAAATCCTAATATTATAATTATCTCTGAGATACATGTTATTAAAATTGGTATGGCAATTTTTATCTGTCTATATCTTAATCCAACTATTATTCCAACAGCCACAAATGCCAATAACAAGGCAATAAATGTTCCTTTTAAGAACTCTTTTCCAAATTCTGGAGATACCGTATATACATACTCAACATTTAATTTTACAGGTAAGGCTCCAGATTTTAATGCAGTATAGAGAACTGTTGCCTCATCCTCTTCTTTCTTAGTTGGAGGGTAAGGGCCAAGAGTAATAACCTGCTGTGGATGAGGAATTCCATCGGTCAAACCGGGATCCAAAACTGGAGCAGAGATTAACTTTCCATCGAAGTATATATATATTTTATGATATGCCTTTCCTTTGGCAATTTCAGCAAATCTTTTAGCTGCATCCAAAGATAATTCAAACTGCACACCATAAGCCCATCCAGATTCTGTAGGAACTTTAGTTGGAGGATATACATTTTTAACATCTTTTCCAGTATATACTGTTACATTGTCAATTTTTGCTATTAAAACCCCTTGATGTTTAAGTATTTTAATTATTCTATCAGTATCTGAACTTTTAGGTATCATAACTACAATTTCATCATTACCTCTTGGATACACTACAACATTACTCAGACCATTGGCATCTAATCTTTGTTTAATAATATCTACAGTTAATTGTATTTCTTGATCGTTCATAGGTTTTTCGGATTTTAAGACAATAACTGTTCCACCGCTTAGATCTATCCCAAACTGAAGTCCTTTAAATGCTATTAGAAAGATAGACACAGTAAGTGTTATTATTAATAGCAGTATTTTTTTATCTTTTAGCAGTTTTTTAATATCCATCACTTCCACCTATATAGTTTAGTTTTACAGACAATGTGCCTAGTATATAATCTTCAATAATATTAGTAGTACAGTTAGTTCAGTATATTAATAGTCTGTTGAATTTCATTTATGATAAGTTTTTATTACTAATCAATGATATAAATAAAGTAAAGATGGTGATGATTATGGACAATTTTATTGACATTTCAATTATTGGATACATTGCTGGAACTTTAACAACCTTTGCTTCTCTGCCTCAACTAATAAAATCATTGAAGGATAGAGATATGAAGAACATATCATTAGCATTTGTAATAACATTTACTACAGGTTTGGCTCTTTGGTTAGTGTATGGAATATTAAGAAATGATTATCCAATAATAGTATTTAACATTTTATCTTTGATGTTTTGGATTCCTATAACTTATTTAAAAATAAAGGATACCCTGAAGAAAAGAAAACTTAGTTAGCAAGTATTACAAACATAGGACTACGTCCTATTGCTATACCTATTTAAATTTTAAATTAAAAATAAAAGATGAACTTAAAAAAAGAAAAAATTATGAGATGATCAGTTATGAAATGGGATGAAATCGGAAAAAATATTGCTAAGGAAATTGAGAGTTCAATATTAAAGTATTTTGGGAAAAAAGAGAAATCTTATGTTGTTGGAAAATCTCCGAGTGGTGATGATACAGAAATTTTTGATAAAATAAGTGAAGATATTGCCTTAAAGTATTTGAAACCTTTGAATGTAAATATTGTTAGTGAAGAAATTGGAATTATAGACAATGGTAGTGAATGGACTGTTGTTATAGACCCTGTAGATGGTTCATTTAATTTTATAAATGGAATTCCATTCTTTGCCTTTTGTTTTGGGGTTTATAAGAATAATAAACCTTACTATGGATTAACATATGAATTTATAACTAAAAGCTTTTATGAGGCATATTATAAAAAAGGAAGTTATTTAAATGGAGAAAAAATTAAAGTTAAAGATTTTGACCCTAATGACATAACTATAAGTTACTATCCTAATAATAAAACAGATATTAATAAATTAAGAGATAAAGTTAAAAGAGTTAGAATATTTGGTGCCTTTGGATTAGAGATGTGTTATGTGGCAAAAGGTTCCTTAGACGCTGTTTTAGATATAAGACCAAAAGTTAGAGCGGTGGATATCGCCTCCTCATATATAATATGTAAGGAGGCAGGAGCATTAATAACTGACGAAAATGGAAAAGAACTTAAATTTAAATTAAATGCAACAGATAGATTAAATATTATTGTAGCAAATAGTAAGGAAATGTTAAATATGATATTGGAAACATTACAAAAATAAAATAATTAAAATAATTAACGCTAAAACTGATTATTTAGTTAATAAAAAATAAAATTAAAAGATTAAATTAAAACTTTAGATATATTCAACTTTCACAGTGTTTGTTTTCTTCTTACCTATTGGATGTCCTAAGGTAACTATATAAATCCCACTCTTAATTTCTCTTTTTGCAATATCCTTACATGCATTTATTATACTCTCTATATCGTTGAATTCTTCCATTAAACAACTATTTACTCCCCAAACTAATCTTAGTTTTCTTATAGTTTTTAAGTTTGGCGTTGGAGCTATTATTTTACTATTTATCCTCAATTTTGATATAATCTTTGCAGATCTTCCAGAATATGTGGGAGTTATGATTAATTTACAGTTTAATTTTTTATAGAGTTCATAAACAGCGTATGCTAAACCTTCATCAATGCTCTCAACTTCTAAGCAAACTCTATCCCCAAACTCTTCATAGTGTTTATCAGCAACTTCTGCCACTTTATTTAAAACTCTTATTGCTTCTATTGGATACTTTCCAATGGTAGTTTCATTAGACAGCATTAAGCAGTCAGTTCCATCATATATGGCGTTGGCAATGTCTGTAACCTCAGCCCTCGTAGGATATGGATTGTGAATCATAGAATCCAATATCTGCGTGGCAGTTATTGACAAAATTCCGTATTTATTGGCAATTCTCAAAATGTTTTTTTGTTCTATGGGTATGTTCTCTATTGGAACCTCAACCCCTAAATCTCCTCTTGCTACCATCAATCCATCACTAACTTTTCCTATCTCTTTAACATTTTTTAAACCTTCCTTAGTTTCTATTTTTGATATTACTTCACAATCTCCTTTATATTCCTCTATAATTTCCTTTAACTCCTTAACATCATCCTTATTTCTAACAAAGGATAAAGCAATATATTCAAAATCTTTTTCTACAGCAAATTTTATATTCTCCCTATCTTGTTTATCAATTATTGGCAATTCTATTTTTGTATCTGGAAGATTTACACCCATTCCTTCCTTAATCTCTCCACCAACAATTACAACTGCAATTATATTATCATTTTCATTTTTTTCTACTTTCAATTTAACTTTCCCATCGTTTATTAGAATAAAGTGTCCTTCATCAATTGTATTTATATTATAATTAAGTTCTATATCTCCATTTTTACCAATAACTATTTTATCCCTTTCTTTTAATATCTTATCTTTTAATCTGACTTTTTTTACTCTAATCTTTATTCCCTTCAAATCCATAACTTTGGCGATGTTATTTTTTTCCAATATATTCAAAAATTTTTCACAGTAGTCTTTTGTAGAGTGAGACATATTAAATCTAACTCCATCTATTAAATTTATTGCCTCATTTAATCTACTTTCTAAAGAAGGACCCATTGTTACTAAAATTTTAGTTTTCCTACAGTTTTGCAAGTTATTCACCACATAAGTTTATTTTATTCATAAGATACTATCTTCCCATCTTTCATTTTTATAATTCTTGATGCATATTTAGCCAAATCTTTGTCGTGAGTTACCATAATGATTGTAATTCCTTTTTCATTTAGTTCTTTTAGCAAATCCATAACAATTTTTCCACTTTTACTGTCCAAGTTTCCAGTTGGCTCATCAGCAAAAATTATCTTTGGATTGTTTGCCAAAGCTCTTGCTATAGCCACTCTCTGCTGTTGCCCACCACTCAACTGGTTAGGATAATGATATATTCTCTCTGCCAATCCAACCATTTCAAGTAGTTTTTTAGCCCTCTTTCTTCTATACTTCTTATCTTTCTCATCAAGAATCATTGGCAATTCCACATTTTCAAGGGCTGTTAGTGTTTTTATTAAATGAAACTGTTGAAATATAAATCCACTTATTCTTCTCCTAAAAATAGCTCTTTCATTCTCATTCATCAATGTAGTTTTTTTGCCTTTTATATAAACCACCCCCCTTGTAGGCACATCTAAAAGTCCTAAAATGTTTAAAAGTGTGGATTTTCCACAACCACTTGGTCCCATTATTGCTACAAACTCTCCCTCGTTAATGGAAATATCAATTCCTCTTAACGCGTAGGTTTTAGCTTCCCCACTCCCATAAATTTTCCAAATATTTCTACCCTCTATTAATGCCATTATTCTCCCCTCAATGTCTCAATTGGATTTAATTTTGCCCCACTTCTTGCTGGGAAATATCCGCTAACAACTCCAACAACAAAAGAGAATAATAAAACCCCAATAATTAATTCCCAAGAAATCCAAGCATTAACCATTAAATAACCTTGCTTATGGGCTATAACTTCAACTATTTTTGCAAAAATAATCCCTAATATCAATCCAATGATTCCTCCAAATAGTCCTAAAAATCCAGATTCAACAACAAAAATTGCTAAAATATCTCCTGTTTCTGCTCCCAAAGCCTTTAAGATTCCAATATCCCTCCTTCTCTCTAAAATGCTCATGTGCATTGTATTTGAAATTCCAACAGCCCCCACAAGTAATGAGATTCCAGCAACTCCTGAAACAAATAAAGTAATAACTCCTAAAATTCCTCCAACAGTTTCTGCTAACTGTTCAGCTGTTAAGACAGAGAAATCTTCATCTCCAAGGGATTTTTTTAATGCTTTTTTAACATCTTCTGCGACTTTATTTATATCCTCTCCTTCTTTCACAGTAACCATAATAAAGTTATACTTATCTTTATTACCAAAAAGTTCCTCTCCAACTTTTAGAGGGATTATAACACTATCATCATCCTGTTGATCTCCTATCTGTTTCAATATTCCAACGACTTTAAACTTTTTCCCTTTAATCTTTATCGTATCTCCAACTTTAATTTCCCTATCAAACATATTATGGGCAGTTCCATAACCAATAATGCACTTATATTTATCGTTATCACTCAACCATCTTCCAGATTCAAGGTCATATCCACTATCCAAATAAACTTCCTTTAAAGTTGATGGTTTAGAATAATAGCAAGAAACATATTTTTTCTCTCCATTAAATTCAATATCTACGCCCCCATACCAACCATATAAAACTTCTTTTACTCCCTTAATGTTTTTAATAGCCTTAACTTCTTTATCACTAAAATAGTGCGTTGGAGGAACACCAAACTGCTTAAATGGGAGAATTGTTAATTTATTTGCTCCCATTTTCATCATTTCCTCGTGAATGTAATTTTGAACACCATATCCTAAAGAAATTAAACTCACTATAGCCATTACTCCAATAACAATCCCTATTATTGTTAATAAACTTTGAGTTCTTTTTTGTTTCATATTTTTCCAAGCAAAGGATATAATATCAACTGTCTTCATAATTTTTCACCTAAAACAAACCACATTTTAAAAATAATATTATACTATTAAATAATATTATACTATTAAATAATATTATACTATTAAATAATATTATAC
>JALVUY010000115.1 GCA_027023665.1 Methanocaldococcaceae archaeon | reverse complement strand
CATCTTTCTTCTTTTTTGGATTTCTGATAATAATCATATAAATAATTTATAAAAATATATAAAAATAAAAACAAAAATAAAAAATAATTAAAGATAATAAAAAATTAATAATAAAAATTATTAGTTAGATTGTTTTTATATATTAAATATCGTCAGTTTAGGAGGAATACTATGAGAATTATAAAATTTATAAAATCAAATAGAGGACAGATTTCTTTAGAATTTTCTATGTTGATTATGGTAATTATAGTTTCAGCTTTGATTGTTTCATATTACTTAATATCCACTGCTATTGATGTAAGAAAAGCAGATATAGCGACAATTAATGCTACGTCTAATGCAGCTAAAGATGCTTTAAGTACTGTCTCATAATTAAAATAAATAACAACTTACTAAGGGAAAAATATGTTGCTAATAGGAGTCACTGGAATGCCTGGAGCAGGAAAAAGTGCAATATATGAAATGGCAAAAAAATACAACTTACCAGTAGTATCAATGGGAGATGTTGTCAGATATGAGACAAAAAAAAGAGGTTTAGAACTAACTCCTGAAAATGTTGGAAACACTGCTATAAATTTAAGGAAAGAATATGGAAATGAGGCTATTGCTGTAGTGTGTTTAAAATACATTGAAAATAATTTAAAGGACAAAGATATTGTTGTAGTTGAAGGAATTAGAAGTTTATATGAAGTTAATTATTTTAGAAAACATTATCCATTAGTTTTAATAGCAATTCATTCTTCTCCTTTAACACGATTTAAAAGATTGGTAAATAGAGGCAGAGAAGATGATTCAACAAGTTGGGAAGTGTTTGTAGAGAGAGATTTGAGAGAACTTAACTTTAGTATTGGGCATGCAATTGCTTTATCTGATTTTGTAGTAGTTAATGAAAGTAGTTTTGAAGATTGTATAAATCAATTGGATAATATTTTAAAAGAGATTTTAAGCAATATTGAAAAATATAAAACATATCAATTCATCTATGAGATAATATAATTTTTTAGTTTAGCAACATATTAATTCCTTCCATGACGGCATTTACAGATGCCCTAATAATATCTACATCTGATTTTCTAACTTCTACAATTTCAGAACCTTTTCTTAACTTAACTATAACCTCTACTAATGCATCTGTCCCTCCACCAATTGCTTCAACCCTGTACTCCTCCAACTTAATATCTGCTACTCCACTTATTGCCTTTTTTATAGCATTTATTGCCGCATCTACTGGACCTACTCCATAGGCAGTTTCAATTAAGAATATATCCTCCCCAATGTAATGAAGTTTAACTGAGGCAATTGGAGTTATCTTATTACCAGAAACAACTGTTAATTCATCTAATTTAACTTTTTCTTCTATATCTTTACCTAAAACTTCTCTAATTATAGTTAATAAATCAGCATCTGAGATATATTTTCCCAAGTCACCTAACTCTTTAATTTTGTTATATATTAAATTTAACTGCTCTTCATTAACCTTTATGTCCATTAAGTCAAGTTTATACTTTAACGCCTTTCTACCAGAATGCTTTCCTAATATAATTCTTCTTCTATTTCCTACCATTTCTGGTTTTATAGGTTCATAAGTTTCAGTGTTCTTTATTAATCCATCAACGTGTATTCCCGCCTCATGAGCGAATGCGTTATCTCCAACAATTGCCTTGTTTGGAGGAACTGGAATTTTCATCAATCTTGAAACAACTCTTGAAACCTCATACAACTTTTCCATTCTTACATTTGTCTCATATCCATATAATACTTTTAAGGCAGTTACAACCTCTTCCAATGAGGCATTTCCTGCTCTTTCTCCAATTCCATTAACCGTTACATGACACTGAATTGCTCCTCCTAAGATAGCAGAGCATGTATTTGCAGTAGCCATTCCAAAGTCATTGTGGCAATGAACGGATACTGGCAAATTAACATTTTCAGTTATTTTTTTAAATAATTCTTGGCTTTTTTGAGGAGTTAAAACTCCTACGGTGTCGCAAACACAAACTCTATCTGCTCCTACCTTTTCTCCTTCATTGAATAACTTTATTAAAAAATTAACATCACTCCTTGTAGCATCTTCTGCAGACAATTCTACTATTAATCCGTGATCCTTAGCATATTCAACTGCCTTTAAAGCAGATTCTAAAACCTCATCTTCTGTCTTTCTTAACTTATATTTCATATGAATTGGAGATGTAGGAACTACTAAATGAACGCTATCCACATCACACTCTAAGGCGGCGTCTATATCTACTGGCAAAGCTCTAACAAATGAACATATTTCAGCATCTAAACCCTCTTTTGTTATTAATTTTATTGCCTCTCTTTCTCCTTTTGATGTTATTGCAGAACCTGCCTCTATAACATCTACTCTAAGTTCATCCAATTTTTTTGCTATTTCTAACTTGTCGTTTGGGGTTAAAGAAACTCCCGGAGTTTGCTCACCATCTCTAAGTGTTGTATCAAAAATTCTCACTTTCTTCATAGTAATCCCTCATAAAAATAATTTAATTTAAATTTTTTAATTTTATATTGTCATATAGATAAAAATGATAGACAAATTATAGACACATATTAATTATTGGGATATTTAAGAGTTTAGGATGAAAATAAAATAATGTTAATTAGTTTATGTC
>JALVUY010000114.1:9607-11293 GCA_027023665.1 Methanocaldococcaceae archaeon | reverse complement strand
GATTATTAGATACAAAGGAAGTTAGAAGGTCATTGACAATAATAATGACAATACTTTATATTTATACATTATTTGTAAATCCTGATGATAAAATATTCAAGTCAGTTCAGTTGATTTTTGGAATCGTTATTGCATTCTACTTTGGTAGTAGAGCAGTAGAGTATGGATTAAAAATTTACGAAAAACTTAAAAAATTAAAATAATCAAAGTTTTTAAAGATGGTGTGTATTATGAAACTTAGGATGAAGCCTGAAGATTTTATCGTTGAAGAAATTATCGATTTTAATAAGATATCAGGAAAAAAATGTTATTTATATAAATTAACAAAGAGAAACATTGAATGTTTAAAAGCATTTTCATACATTTCTAAGAAATTTAGAATTCCCTTAAAAGATATTGGATACTGTGGATTGAAAGATAGGCATGCATTAACTACTCAATATATCTCTATCCCAAAAAAATATGGAAAATTACATTTGGATGAGCCAAATTTAAAATTAGAACTCATAGGGGAGTCAAAATTTTTATTGTTAGGGGACTTAGAAGGAAATAAATTTACTATAACTGTTAGAGGATTAAAAAAAGATGATATTCCAAAAATTAAAGAAAATTTGAAATATTTACATTATGGAGCACCAAATTATTTTGATAGTCAGAGATTTGGAAGCGTTTTTGATAGAAAATTTATTGTAAAGGAAATTATAAAAGGAAATTATGAAGAGGCGGTAAAAATAATATTAACAAAGTATAAAAAGTCTGAAAAAAAGATAATAAAAGATTTAAAAAGATTTATAAATAAAAATTGGGGAGATTGGGAAAAAGTTTGGAACTACATTAAAGAAAAAAACATAAAGGCAAGATTATATGTAAATATGGTTAAAGAATTAAAAAAGAGTAATGATTACAAAAAAGCATTGAGTTATGTTGATGATAGATTAAAAAAGATTTTTGTAGCGGCGTATCAAAGTTATCTATGGAATGAATGCGTAAAAGAACTTTTAAAAAGTTATATTCCCAAAGAAGATAGAATTTATTACGAATATGAGGCAGGAACTTTAATGTTTTATAAGAAAATAGATAATGAGATTTTTGAAACGCTAAAAGATAAAAAATTTCCAACAATAGCTCCTGATGTAGAATATAATGAACAACATAAAGAAATTATAGATAAAATTTTAAAAAGGGAAGGTTTATCAATGGAAGATTTAAACAATATAGGAGATTTCGGTAGATTTATATACACTGAGAGGAAAATTTTATCAATACCTAAAAACTTAAATATTGGTAAATTTGAAGAGGATGAATTAAATAAAGGTAAATACAAAATAACTTTAAGTTATGAATTAGAGAAGGGTAGTTATGCAACAATTATAATAAAAAGAGCATTCTTAGGAGTTAAAACTAAAAAAAGATTCAGATAAAATATATTATTAAAATTTTAAATTAAATTTAAGGTTTTAAATTAAAGGTGGTTGTTTTGAAACATATAAGAATATTTAATGGAGTTAATGAGTGCGATATTTACTTAATTGGAACTGCTCACGTCTCTAAAGATAGCGTTAAAGAGGTTGAAGAAGTTATTACAAATTTAAAACCTGATGGTGTTGCAGTAGAACTCGACTATAAAAGATTTCTATCCTTAATTTCAGAGGAGAATAAAAAGATAGATATTAAAAAGGTATTAAA
>JALVUY010000114.1:0-9597 GCA_027023665.1 Methanocaldococcaceae archaeon | reverse complement strand
GATAGATATAACATTATCAAGATTATTAGACAAAATGTCTTTTAGAGAAAAAATAAAAGTTTTGTGGAATTTATTAAACACTGAAGGGGAAAATTTGGAACTTAATGAAAATTTACTAAATGAGATGGTTAAAAATCCTGAAAAATTTACAAAGATGTTAAAAGATATTTCTCCAACTATATATGAGGTTTTAGTAGATGAGAGAGATAGATATATGGCTAAGGAGTTATTTGAACTTAGTAAGGGTAAAAATTCAATCGTTGCCGTAATTGGGGCTGGGCATGTTGAAGGAGTTATAAGATATTTAAAACAACTTGAAAATGGAGAAGATACTGATATATATGAATTAACAAAAGTAAAGAGAAAGAATAAAAGATTTACAAAGATTTTGACTTATGGAATTTCATTAGCAATATTATTCATATTTTTATATGCTATATACTATGCATTTAATAATCCAGAGTTATTAAAGATGATAACATTTCAATGGGTATTATTTACTGGTGGATTGTCTGCTTTAGGCGTTCTTTTAGCGAGAGGTAAGTTAATAACCGCATTGATAGCATTTCTTTCAGCACCTATAACTACTTTAATCCCACTACCATTAGCGGCTGTTGGAACTATTGCTGGACTTGTAGAGTTAAAGTATAGAGAAATAACTGATAAGGATATAGTTGGCTTACTAAATGCTGAATCAATTAAAGAACTTTTGAACAACAATTTATTTAAGGTTTTGTTGGTGGCTACTCTCTCTAATATAGGAGCATCTATTGGTGTTTTCTACTGCTTGGGTAAGTTTGTAGGATTTTTATAAAGTTTATAAAGAAAGATTATTTTCTAAAAATAACTAAGTTTAAAAACTAAAATAAAAAAGTAAAAATAAAATAAAAAAAGAAATAAAAAGTTTATAACAGATTAACGATAATATCTGCAACGCTAACTTTACTTACCTCTGATAAATATGTATCTGTTCCAACAACTTCCTCAACTCCTGCTGAGTAAAGTTTATTTAAAGCGTCTCCAATTAATAATGGATGAACGCAGGCAGAGATTATTTTTTTAGCACCCTGCTCTTTTAATAATTTAACCGCAGTCGCCATTGTTCCTCCAGTTGAGATAATATCATCTATGATTAAAACATCTCTATTATTAACATCTAAGGTTTTTGGAGCTATTTGAATCTCAGTTGGAGATAATCTCGTTTTTTCTAAGTAGTCATATTCAGCATTTAATACTTTTGAGGCTGTTTTGGCAAATTCTAATGCCCCCTTGTCTGGGGCTAAAACAATTGGATTATCTAACTTATCTTTAACATACTCTGCCAATTTAGGAATAGCGTCTCCATAAACAAAAGGAATTGTAAAAAAGTCTTTTATATGAGTTTCATGAGGATTTATAGTTATTAATTTGTCTGCTATGTTTGAATATATTTTTGCCAAAGCCCTAATACTTACAGCCTCTCCAGGATTGAATTTTTTATCTTGCCTTGCATAAGCTAAGTATGGAACTACTAAAGTTATTTTTTCAACGCCTTCATCTCTCAAAGCATCGCACAATAAAATAGTCTCTATTATCGCATCATTTTGATTTTTTTGCGTGTTTATTACTACTACTTCATTATCATTTATCTCATCTACAATCCTAACATAAATCTCATTATCTGGGAATCTCTTGTATTCTACTCTTGTTAATTTAGTATCTAAAAGCTTAGCTACCCTAAATGCTAAATTTTGCGATTGACTTCCTGAAACTACTATCACACTATCACCTTATTTCTTATGAAGATAATTTTATCTTATTTCTAAACTCTAAACCTACTCTATCACCAATATTTAAATCCATTTCTGTAAATGACTTGATAATATACCCCTTATATTTAATGAACACCTTTTTATACTTTCCATAGTCAATAACATTTACTACTTCATAATCTTCGCCATCTTTTATAATTACATCTTCAGGAGATATTGCCTCATTATCTATTACATTAAATCCTAAAAACTCTGCTACTTTTCTATTATTAGGTTTTTTTAATATATCCTTATCTCCAAAGGCTATAAGTTCTCCGTCCATAAATATGCCTACTTTTTCTCCCAATGTTCTTGCCTCTGCTAAATCGTGAGTTATATGCAAAACAGGAATATCTTTTATTTTTTTTAGTTCTGATATTATGCTTTCTTTGATTCTAATGTCTAATGCAGAAGTTGGCTCATCTAAGAGTAAAATAGATGGGTTTAATATTAATGCCCTCGCTAAAGCTACTCTTTGTTGCTCTCCTCCACTCAATGTTTTAACATCTCTGTCTAATAGATGAGATATATTTAAAAACTCTGCAATTTCTTTAACTTTTCTATCAATCTCTAACTTATCAACTTTCCTTATTATTAAACCGTAAGCAATATTTTTATATGCATTTTTATTTGGAAATAATGCATAATTTTGTGGAACATATCCAACATTTCTTTTTTCTGGAGGTAAGTTTGTTATATCCCTACCGTTTAATATAATCCTTCCAGAATCTACCTTTAGAATCCCTGCAATGCATTTTATAAGAACCGACTTTCCCGCACCACTTGGTCCTAAAATTACGCAGTATTCATTACTTATTTCAAAAGAAACATTTTTCAATTTAAAATCTTTCCAAATCTTTGATAGATTACAAACTTTAAGCATTTTTATCCCTATTAACTTTAATTTTTTATTTTACCCAGTATTTTTTACTTTATGTTTTCTAAATGCCCTCAACATTGCAAATAAAGCAATACTAACTATAATCATTGCTACAGATATTGGCTGTGATGCATTTAAACCAAAGTCCATAAATCTTTCCAATATTAAAACTGGAACTGTTTTTGGATAGTATGCAATAATTAATAATGCTCCAACTTCACTAATTCCTCTGGCAAAACTTAAAATTACTCCAGAGATAATATTGTTTCTTATTAATGGTAGGGAAATTTCAAAAAATGTTCTAACTTTTGAAGCCCCCAAAGTTCTTGATACATATTCAATTTCTTCATCTACACTTAAAAACCCATCTCTTATACTATTAACCATAAAAGGAATTCCTACAAATAGATAAACAATAACTATTCCAAAAAAATTATCAACAACATAATTTCCTATAAACTTTATTACACTCACACCATAAATGAAAGATAATATTAAAATCCCAATAACGCTATGAGGAATTGCCATTGGTAAATCAAAGACAGCTTCAACAAAATTTTTAAATTTAAAATCGTATCTTGCCAAAATATACCCAGTAGGAATTCCAAAAATTAAAGCTATTAATGTAGCTACAGTTCCAGCTAACAATGTCGTTTTAAATGCATCTATAACTTCATTATCTAACAATACTCCTAAGTTTCCAGGATGTGTTAACATATAGACAATTGGCAAAAATATGAACAGAAATATTATTATTAAAAATATTGACATTAAAATGTCTAATTTCTCCATACTTATCCCCAGTGGTAATTAAACTACTTAACTATATAAAATTTACGTTAATCTATATTACTAAACATGAAGAGGGATAGTATGATAACAGTGGGCATAGATCACGGAACATCTGGAATTACAACATGTATAAAAAATAATCACAAAAAAATAATATTCAAATTAAAAAGGAGTGAATTAAAAGAAAAATCATATTTAGATGAGTTAAAAAAATATGTTTCTTTGGAGGATATTGATTTAATTGCTTTAACTTACTCAATGGGAGATGGTATAAATAAAATTCTACCAATAGAAAAAGTCAAAAACAGAGGAGTTTTAAGCATAGAAGGGGCTGGAGAAAAGATTGGAGGAGGTACAAAAGTTTATGATGAAATTAAAGAATCAAATATTCCAACAGTAGTTATCCCAGGGTTACATAGAGGAATAGAGTGCTTAGATAGAAGATTTAGAGCGTTATATTCTCACATAGCCTCTCCAGAGAAAGTCTCAATTTCTTACTATGCACACAAATTATTTGGATTTAATGATTTTGTTTTGTCAGACATTTCATCAAATACTGTAACTTTGCTAATAAAAGATGGCAAAATTTTTGGAGGGTTTGATGCTTGTATTGGAGCCTGTGGTATTTTACACGGCCCTATAGATTTAGAGATGATAAGAGATATAGATAGTAAAAAAATTACGGCTAATGAGGCTTTTTCTAAGGCAGGAGTTGTTAAAATAGCAAAACTTTACAAAGGTGTAGAAAATACAAAAGAAGAAATCATTAAAAATTACTTTACTGATGAAAATTGTAAATTGGCTATTGACAGTTTAATACTTTCCGTTTCTATGGAAATTAACAGTTTATTACCTTTGTTAGATAAAAACAAAAGGAGAGTTGTTTTAGCAGGATCTATTGGAACTCTCAAAGAGCCTATAAATATTCCTAAAAGAATTAAAGAATTTGTTGAATATAGAGTATATGTTTTATATGGAGAGAGTGGAGCAATTGGAGGGGCGTTAATAGCTGAGGACATTTTAAAAGGTAAAAGGAATATATTGGGAATTGAAGTAGAGTTTTAAAGTGATAACTATGTATGCGATAGGTTTAGGAGAAGAAAATAAAGAAGAAATTTTAAAAGCATACAATAAATTAAAAGAAGAGGGAATTGATGTTGTATTAATAGAAGATCCAAAAGAGTTAGTAGATAAATTATTATCAAAAGAATTAAAAGGAGCTGTTAGAGGTTCTTTATCTTCATCAAAAGTTATTCCATATTTAAGAGAAAAAATAGGGAAATTTTATAGAGCATCTATTTTAAAAAACCCTTTCACAAACAATATTTTTTTACTTTCACCAGTAGGCATTGATGATATATCTGAAAATAAAGATGAAAGAATAAAAGATAAAATAAAGATTATTGAACTCTCCTCCAAATTTTTAAAATCCTATAATATTGAGCCAAAAGTTGCTTTACTCTCTGGTGGAAGATTAACTGACTTAGGTAGAAACAAAATTGTAGACGAGACAATATACGAAGCTGAAAAAATCTTAGAGTATTTTAAAGGTAAGCTTAATATAATACATAAGGGTATATTAATAGAAGAATATTTAAAAGATGATTGCAATATTATTATAGCCATTGATGGAATTTCTGGAAATCTCATTTTTAGATGCTTAGGTTTAGTTTGCAAAGTTCATGGGTATGGGGCAGTTATTTTATCAGATAAAAATATAAACTTTATAGATACGAGTAGAAATGCTAATTGGAAGAGATATTATAATGCTGTCAAATTTTTAGCAGGTGAAAGTTTTGATTTATTCAAAAAATAGCTCAATTAATGTAAAAAATAAAAATAACTATAAATTAACCAAAAAATTAAAGAGTATTGGTAAAAGGGTAGTTTTAGATTTTTATAAATTTTTGGAAAAGTCAAAGATTTTAAAAATTTACGAGAAAATATTAGAGGAATCTATTGATAAAGATAATTTACCAAAACACGTAGCCATAATTATGGATGGTAATAGAAGAACTGCTGAAATTTATGGGAAGGATAGATATTATGGGCACTACTTAGGGGCTGAGAAAGTTAGAGAGGTTTTAAGATGGGCGAGAGAGTTGGGGATTAAAGTAGTTACATTATATGCTTTTTCTACTGAAAATTTTAATAGACCTAAAGATGAAGTCAATAAACTTATGGAACTCTTTGAAAAAAAGTTTTATGAAATTGCTGACGATAAGGAAATACATAAATTTAAAGTTAGAGTTAGAGCAATTGGTAGAATTCACTTATTACCAGAAAATGTTCAAAGAGCTATAAAATATGCTGAAGATAAAACGAAAAACTATAACAATTTTTTTGTAAATATCGCCGTAGCTTATGGAGGACAACAGGAAATAATTGACGCAGTTAAAAAGATAGCATGGAAAGTTAAAATGGGTGAAATTGATCCAGACGATATTGATAAAGAATTAATAGATAAACATCTATATACTGCTGATTTACAATATCCAAACCCAGATTTAATTATTAGAACTTCTGGAGAAGAGAGGATTAGCAATTTTCTAATATGGCAGAGTTCCTATTCAGAGTTATATTTTTGCGATATATACTGGCCATTATTTAGAAGGATAGATTTTTTAAGAGCTATTAGAGAATATCAAAGAAGGCAGAGGAGGTTTGGTAGATGAAAACTATAAAAATATTCTTCCTTTTTCTTATTTTTGTTGTATTATTCTGTGGATGTTTTGAAGATTCTGAAATACATAAAAACTATTCTATTACAAATAAAAATAAATCAAATATAGAAAATTCATCTAATTGTTATGATTATAATAATACTGTTTATAATCCTAACTACAATTTTAATAATTCTAAATTACAAAATATAACTGAAAATAAAATTAAAAATAGCTCAACAAAACTTTTAAATTATGAAATAATCGCCTATGGCTCTTTTGGAGAAAAACAGAGTAGCTATTATTACTATAATGAATATAATAAAACCTTTATAGTTATAAATTTAGGAGAAATGCCCACAGCAGGATATAAAATAAACATTATAAATGTAACGAAAACATCTAATGGAATTATCGTCTACTATAATGTTACTCCTCCAAAGGATTTTGTAGCTATGGTTATAACTTATCCTTATATAGAGATATGTGTAAACGGATCCTACAACCATGTAGTATGTAGACAAAGCTAATAAATAAAAACACTTTAAATTTATTAAAAACAAAATTGTATGGGGTTGTGGTATTTTGAGGGTAGAGATTATATTTTTAGGTAGTGGTGGTGGTCGATGGGCTACAATTACCCAAAAAAGAGCCACAGGAGGATTTAGAATTCACACCAATGAACTTAGAATGCATGTAGATCCTGGACCAGGGGCTATTGTAAGATTAAACGAACTAAAAATATCTCCTTGGAGAACTAATGTTTTATTTATCTCTCACTGTCATCCAGATCATTATACTGATGGAGAGATTATTGTTGAGGCAATGACCCAGGGAATGACAAAAAAAAGAGGAATTTTTTTGGGAAATCTCTCAGTTGTTGAAGGTTTTGGAGAGTATGAATATATAGTATCTAAGTATCATCAGTCAAAACTTGAAAAAGTTCAGGTTTTATATCCAGGAGACAAAATAGAGCTGTATGACACAACTTTAACAGCAACACATACTAAGCATGGAGATCCTTTTGGTATAGGATTTAGATTATCAACAGTTTTTGGAGATATTGGTTATACTTCAGATACAGAATTTATTCCAGAACTTATTGAGGATTTTGACGGAGTTAGAATTTTAATAGCTAATGTTGTTAGAAAGAAAAATGAAAGAATTAAAGGACATTTATGTTCAAACGATGTTATTGACTTAATAAATTCAATGAACAAAAAGCCAGAATTGTTAATAATAACACATATGGGAGTTAGAATGACTAATCCTCAGTTAGAGGCGGAGTATATTTCACAAAACACAGGAATTGAAGTAATTCCAGCAAAGTTAGGATTAAAAGTTGAGCTTTTAAATGGCTATTATAAGTATCAGTTAATGAAATAATTTAAAAATTAAAGATTTCTATTTTTCTTTAAAATTACAAAAACACCAACTAAAAATATGGTTATTGATGTTATTAATGTGGCTAAACTACCCCCAACGATTCCATAGAGTTTTACTAAAATTAAATTTAGAATAATATTTAAAATTATTCCAAACAAAATTATATAGAATGATATTTTTGCATATCCTAAGCCCTGTAATGTCGTAGATATTAAGGTATAGTAACTCATAAATAATGAAGAGATTGCCAAAATTCTTAAACATAAGATACCTTCTGGATTTACAACATTAAAAAATGCTTTTAAAGGAATTTCTGGGAAAAATAAACAACCAATAACAAAAATTGATGAAAAAAGAGTATTTTGAATTATACCATTTTTTAATATACTTAAGTCTTTGGTTTTTGAAATTCTAGGTAGTAAAGGGATAGAAATAGCAGAAGCAAACATAAATATTCCTCTTGATATTAAAGAGGAATATCCATAAATTCCACTCCAAAATCCTCCCATAATAGACATTATAATAATGTTATCAATATCTCCAAATAACCTGTAAGATGATGAAGTTAAGGCAATAGGAGTAGAGTATTTTAAAACCTTTAAATTGAAATCTGAGAAAATGTTTTTTATACTGCTTTTTACTATGTTTTTTATTTTTTGAAGTTTTAATTTAAGTTTTGCTTCTTTATATAAGATTCTATAAACTAAATAAACTCCAAAAATTCCTGATATTAAGTAAGATAGAGATATAGACAATAATGAGCCAAAAATCCCAAAGTATAAAGTTAAAAGAAATACTAAAATAACCTTCACAGTATATTCAACAATCCATGTAGTTGATAGATGTTTAATCTTTAATAGTCCTTGAAGTATTCCTCTTGAAAAGGCTATTAAAGTTGATGTTATTATACATAAACCAATCGCAAAATATAATGAATTATCTATAGATAAATAGTGTCCTCCCAATATGTATTTTATGTAGGGAGTTATTAAAAAGCCAATAATAGAAAATAAAACCATAGATAACAGTATTGGAATGTATTTATTAATATTTACATCCTTTTCCTCTGCTAAGAATTTTGCTATTGCAGGAGGAATTCCAGAAGAGAAAAAAATAGTTAAAGTGTCGGCAATTGGTAATAATCCTTTTAAAATTCCAAACGCCTCTGTTCCTAATAAAATTGCAGTTATTAAATAAAATAAATAAGCCATACCTTTTGAATACAAATTAGACAATAATATGTAAATGCTATCCTTTGCCAAACTCATAGGAATCAACTTTTTTAATTTTTGTTATTTTTTATTGGTTTTTATTTTTTATAGCATTATATTTAAACATTGAACAATAACCTACAAAAACAAACAAATAAATATATAAAGATATTAAAAAATTATTGGTGAAATTTATGGGTAGAAAAGACAAAAGATGGTTATTACAAAGAAAGAGAGATTTTTACTACAAATTGGCTAAAAAACTTAAATATCGTTCAAGAGCTTCTTTCAAACTTATACAGTTAAACGAAAAGTTTAATGTTATCAAGCCAGGAAAGATAGTTTTAGATTTAGGATGTGCTCCTGGTGGCTGGATGCAAGTTGCAAGAGAAATCGTTGGAGATAAAGGTTTTGTTATAGGAATTGATTTACAACCAGTTAAGCCATTTGAATATGACAATGTGGTAGCAATAAGAGGAGATTTTACTTTGGAAGAAAATCTAAATAAAATTAGGGAATTAATTCCAAACGAAGAGAAAAAGGTAGATGTAGTTATATGTGATGCTTCTCCAAACATAAGTGGTTATTGGGATGTAGATCACGCTCGTTCAATAGATTTGGTAACAACTGCTTTACAGATAGCAACTGAAATGCTTAAAGAGAGAGGAAATTTTGTTGCCAAAGTATTCTATGGAGATATGGTAAATGATTATGTTAATTTGGTTAAAAAATACTTTGAAAAAGTTTATATTACAAAGCCACAGGCATCAAGAAAGGAAAGTGCTGAAGTTTATGTTATAGGTAAGAGATATACTGGAAAAAAATGGGAGGAGAAAGATAGAATAAAAAGAATGGAAAAATTAAGTGAAGATAAT
>JALVUY010000113.1 GCA_027023665.1 Methanocaldococcaceae archaeon | reverse complement strand
ACCTCTCATAGCAGGGTCTTTATAATTTTTTGTTAAAAAAATATCTTTTGCCTCTTCTAAAGTAATTTTATGATTTATATTTTCTATTAAATCAATTTGATTTTGAGATAGATTACTGTAAAATTGAGTATTTCCAAAACCATAAAATCTATTTTTAATAAGTCTTATCTGAAATTCTATTTGAGTCTCTTTATTCCAATTTTTATTTTCAATTTCTTTTAGAGTCAATAGAAAATTTCTTAATCTATCGGGGTTTCGGACAGTTGTTGAGATTGAGTAGAGTTTTTTCATTTTATATCTTCGCTTTCAAATTTTTTCATCACTCTTTCTATATCCTTTCTAATTAAATCAATAATAAACAATACTTTATTTATACTCTCTACAACAATTTTCTTATCGTCACTAATATTTTCACCATGAGCAATCGCATTTCTTCTTTTAACTAATTGATTTATAAACTTTCTATTAAGTTCAATATCTTGGTTCATATCAATACCCAATAATTCATAAATCTCTTTTAAAACTTCAAAGTTAAGATTTGATTTTGTATTTATAATATCTGTTTCTATTTTTATTTTACTATTGCCACTAAAAAAATCTTGACAACTTTTTAAACCTTTAATTCTTTTTTCTCTACTATTTTGTTTAAAAACTTTTACTTTTTTATAAAAAATTATTTTCATCATAATTTTATCTATATTTTCTTTTCAATAGATAATATTTTATTATCAAAAAGTTTATTTAAAAATTTTAAATAAATGATAAATAAGTTTTTAACTCCTCCTTCTAAATGAGCATAATTTAAAGCTATAGAACCTCTTTTAAAAAAACTAAATTCCTTCTCTTCTCTATTTTTTGAAAAATTATCTAACTCTTCTCTCAAACTATTTAACTCTTTTTTTCTCCACGACAATTCTCTATCAATTTCATCTGAAACATCATTTAAAATACCATTAAATGATAACATCTATTAGTCCTGAAAATATTTAATAGCGTTATCTAAAAATATGTCTATTCTTCTTCTTGCGTAAGAATTTTTTTCAATTGCACTTTGATACCAATTTTGTTCTTCTAACCCTTTTATTTTTTTTATATAAAATTCTTTATTATTATTAAGCTTTTCAACATCATCTTTTAGTCCAATAACTAAAGCTTCAAATTTTGAAATCTTAAATCCTTTTATATATTTTCCATCAGCTCTTAGTGTTCTAAAAGAGTTTTCAGCAAAATTATTTTCCATAAAATTAAAAAAACTATTAAAATGTTTTTCTAATAAATAAACATTATTCTCATTTATATCATTTTTTAAATAATTATCTAAAAAATCTTTTATAGAGTTGCCATATTCACGAAATTTATGAGGAACTTGAGTATATGCTAAAAATCGTAAAACAATTTCATCATTATAAGCATTATTAATATCTTTATCTGGTAAAGATACACTATTAGTAAAATTATCCTGTTCAGCTAATTTATGTAATAATTCGATAGCAAAAGGTTTTTCTGTTAAGAATATAGCATTTCTAATCTCTTGTTCTGTTAAAGAAGAACCACCCGAATTTAATCTATCAAAAAGTTCATACTTGGTAGTGGGGTCACTCTCTCTTTTAATTATCTCTACACCTAAAGGCACTCTTTTAAAGACCAATTGTATCTCTTTTGAAAAATGATTATCTTTACTCTCTTCAATATCTTCAAACTCTTTAAAAAAAATACCATCTAATGATGGTAAAAATTTTGTTTTTACCAATGCTTTAGGTTGTTTATCTTTTAAAACTCCAACAAATTCTAAAATAGTAGATACTCTTTGCAATCCATCTACAATCTCCCAAACACCATCTTTTCTTTGTTGAACAAAAATAGGAGGGATAGGTATTCCAATTAATATTGACTCTATAAGTCTTGATTTTTGTTCAATATCCCATCTAAATAATCTTTGAAATTGTGGTCTAATTATAATTTCTTCATCTTTGTATAGGTTAATAATCTCACCTATAGACATTTTCATCTCTGTAGTATGAACCTCTTTTGAATGTTCTCTTACCTCTTCTTCTAAATTTCTCATTTTACAATCTCCTTTTTAACTTTTACAAAAAAAACTCTCTCTTTGTTATCATCTCGCCTCTTTTTCCCAGCATTAAACTCTTTATAATTCTGCTCAAAGAGTTTTACTTCACCTCTTAAACCTAAAATCCTAAAAATATCTTTATCACTAATCCTTGCATTACTTCTACTATTACCCTTATTTGCCATGTTATTATACGATAAAAGGATATATTTAGCCTTTGCATTTGTAATTAAATCTTTAAAACTTTTAGTTGCAGTTACTTTACAATATTCACTCTTTATATGAGTTCTATCAAATTTTTTAGCTACTCCTTCTAGCTTTGGTTTTTGCCATAAAGTTAGATTTTCAAGTAGATGGTAGGCATCACTATACTGTCTTGAGTTGTATGGTGGGTCAAGATATAAAATATCACACTCTATATCTCTTATTAAAATATTGGCATCTCTATTATATATCTCATTATTTCTATTTTTTTCTATATCAGTATCTAAAAATTCCATCTTGAAACTTCTATTTTCAATCTCTTTTTTAATATAAGCATCATAGTGTCCTACAGTATTTGCTATTTTGTCAATAGAGTAGTTAAGAGAGGTTAAAAG
>JALVUY010000112.1 GCA_027023665.1 Methanocaldococcaceae archaeon | reverse complement strand
TTAATATCTAGCTTATCGTTTAGTTCAACACCTTTTGTGTTTGGCACAAAAAATGTTGCTCCCTCTCTTGTTGAGAAGTGTTGTACAAAATAAATTTTATAATTTTGTTTTCTTGCAAAATTAACTAACTCATTTGTTTTTTGTAAAGCTTCATCTATATTTTGTAGTTCCATATTGCCACCACAAAAATAGTCATTTTGTAAATCTATTACGATTAATGCTTTTTTCATTTTCATCCTTTTTGTGTTGTGTATATAACGATTGAGTTGAACTACAAGTGAACTGTTTGTTTAGTCACTCCTGATATATCAGGAATATACGATACATCATTAATATTTGATTTTTCAGCAATAGGTTCACTTGTTAGTTCCAAGGATTTGTTATGCATTTTAAATTGTAGCCGTTTATTCTTGATTAAAATTCTAAAATATGGACATTTGCCATTTATAGATAAATCTTTATCATCATCACCTTTTCTAAATTTAATAATTTCAAATTGTTCTGGATTAAACTTATGTAAAAATGTAATGGGAACTCCTATTGTACCTTCATAATCTAATGGTATATCTTTTGTTTTATTTACATTGATAGCATTATAATTATCGTAAAATGGATATTCTTCTTCATTACCATAATATTTTTTTGTAAGTAGAATATCTTCATGTCTTTTAAAGTTGTCTAAGTTAGTTAACCATAGACAATTATTTGGTGAAACTATCCTATTTCCAAAATTATCAATTTTAGTTTCTGTCCCATAAAGTTCATAATGTTCTGGAACGATAAAACCTGAAATTCCTCTTCCCATATTTATTCCAAGCCAAGTTTTATTTTCTTGAATTAACTTAAAAATCTCTTTATATGTAATGGCATTGATATTACCAATTATCAAAAATTTTTTATCATATTTAATCAATTGAGAAACATACTCTCTAAATAATGAAAATGGAGGATTTGTTACAACAATATCAGCTTGTTTTAATAAGTCAATACTCTCTTTGCTACGAAAATCGCCATCACCTTTAAAATAAATAATGTTTTTTTCATCTTCTTTACCTGTATATTCAAAGAAAAATCCATTTTCTGATTTTTCTTCATTAAATAAACTGTTGTTTTGCTCTCTATAACAAGCTGTTATTATTTTTTTAAGACCTAATTTCTTAAAATTTAATTTAAAATATTTATAAAAATTACTAATTCTTGGGTCATCACAATTGCAATAAACAACTTTATTTTTAAAATGATTTTTATAATATTGGAGCTCTTTTTCTATGTCTGAAAATTGAGTATAAAACTCATCACTTTTTGCTTTTTTTGCTTTATGAAGTAATTTATTTGTTGCAATTCTTGCCATACTTAATTTACTCCTTTATTAGTTAGCTGATGAAATAATTCACTACCTAATATTTGTAAAGAAGTTTCAGAGATTTCAATCATGATTTCAAGCATTTTTTGTCTATCCCATTTACTACCATCACCTTGTGTGTATATTGATGTAGCCTGTAACATAATTGTTTTATCTTTATGTTTAATAAATTTATTTTTACACAAATTTGTATTGATTGGCATACCATAGTTTGCAGATGTCAGTCTATCTAATCTATTTAGCATTCCAGAATTATATTCAAGCTTTACAACTCTTCCATCTGGTCTTATTACAGAAATTGTTTCTGTTAAAAAATTTGATCCTTCTAAAAATAGAACATAAGGAAAATGAGATTCACAGAGCATAAAATTTGCTATTTCGGATATGTTTTTATGAGATCTCTCAATTGCATTACCCGCAGCCATTAAGTCTTGATCATTATTTTTACCAACTAATTTACCTTGCTTTATATTTTCAATATCTTTACCTTGATGTTTGGCTTCTGAAACCAATACTATTCTCCATTTATCATTATCGTCTTTTACTTCAATTATTCCTCCATCAGGTTTAATGCTTGAATTTGGAACAAATAGAGTTTGTCCTAATTCTTTATCAAGTTTTTGTAATGCTTGATTAATTTCTTCTTTCGTTATGCTCGTTCTATATCTGAAAGTTAATTGAGGATATTTATTTTCAAGATATTTTATTACATGTTGAGAAATTATTCCAACAGTTGTATCATGGGATCTTGCTTCATCTCCAAATATACCAACTACACCTTGAGATTCTTTGTGTTGATTTGTTAATCGACTTGATTGATTTTTTTTAGCCATTTTATATTTTTCTCTCTTTTATTGCTTATTTTATCATATATTGCATAACTATTTATTAACACACATTATATATAAAATAGCCTGAAAAAACAATATTAATACTATATTCCCGACTTCCGCCAAAAAAGCACTACAACCCCCTAAATATAGGAAATCCTTTTTAAAATAAGGCACTACAATTTTCCTAGTATATATGGAGTAGTAGTATAACTTATATCCATAATCTTATATATCTTTTTAGCATCAAGTTTTATCTTTGAAGGTATAATATATTTTATCCTCTTTGTTTTGTCATATACGATAGACTTTTGAACATTAAGTAATAAATTTCTAATAACATTGGGAGATAGTTTTTTATATCATCAAGAGGTCGGAGTTCAACTTTTAACTTTTCTTTCATCATGCCACTCCTTTTTAAAAGTTAAGAGCTAAGAGCTTAGGGCTTAGAGCTTAGAGCTTTGTCTGTTTTTATGTTATATATTTCAAAGATAACTC
>JALVUY010000111.1 GCA_027023665.1 Methanocaldococcaceae archaeon | reverse complement strand
ACAATTGCAGGTTAGATTGGCAGAGTTGCAATATGAACTTCCAAGGGCAAGGGAAAAGGTAAGATTGGCTAAGATGGGAGAACAGCCGGGATTTGGAGGTTATGGGGATTACGAAGTTGAAAAATATTATCAAAAAGTAAAAAGAGAGATAGTTAATATAAAAAGAAAATTAGAAAAGCTTAGAGAGCATAGAAAAATAGCAAGAAAAAGTAGGGAAAAATTTGATTCCGTTGGATTAATTGGTTACACAAATGCAGGAAAAACAAGTTTATTAAATGCTTTAACTGGAGAAAGAAAAGAAGCAAAGAATCAAGTTTTTACAACATTAACTACAACTACAAGGGCTATAAAGCATATTAAGAGAAAGATATTGGTTACTGATACTGTTGGTTTTATAGATGATCTACCACCATTTATGATTGAGGCGTTTTTATCTACAATAGAGGAAAGTGCAAATAGTGATGTAATATTAATTGTTGTAGATGCCTCTGATGAGATTGATGAAATTAGAAGAAAGTTAAAGGTATGCCACGAAATTTTAAGTAAAATTAACTGTAAGTCTCCTATAATAACCGTATTTAATAAAGTAGATAAAATAACTGAAGAAAAAAAGAGGTTAATTTTAGAAAAGTTAGACAGATACATTGTAAATCCTATATTTGTGTCTGCAAAGTATCACATAAATATAGATTCATTAATTGATATGATTATGGATAAGTTAAATCTTTCAATTGGAACAATAGAAACAGATAATCCTAAACTAATATCTTACTTATATGAAAACACTGAAATTATTGAAGATATTATAGATGATAACAAGCATATTATAACATTTAGAGCAAAAGAAAGAGACGTAAATAGAATTTTAAAAGTAGCTAATTAAAAGGTGGTTAATTTGGATATATTGAAAAATCTACCTATTACAGATAACCATATTCATGTTGATGATGTAAATGGTTATGGAGCCATAAAAGTGGCTAAAATATTCTATAATGCTGGAGGAAAGGTAATGATAGTTTTAAATAAGCCAACATTTGATGGAGATTTAACAAGATCAATGGATATTTTAGTTAGAGATGTAGAGAAAATAAATAAAGAGACTCCAGTTAAAGCCTTTGGGTTAGTAGGAGTACATCCTGCTGAATTAACTTATCTAATGAAATTTATGAGTTTAGAGGAAGCAAAAGAAAAAATTATTAATGCTTTGAATTATGCAAAAAAGCTTGTAGAAGAGAATAATTTTATCGTTGGTATTGGTGAAGTTGGAAGGCCACATTATAAAGTTGATGAAGATGTTTGGAAAGCTTCAAATGAGATTTTAAAATATTGTATGAGTTTAGCCAAAGATTTAGACTGTGCTATTCAAATTCACGCTGAGAGTTCTACAGAAGAGCAATTTAAAGAATTTTCTGAAATGGCTAAAGAAGTTAATTTAAATCCTGAAAGAGTTGTGAAACATCACTGTGGAAATATGGTAGTAGAAGGAGAAAAGTATGGTATATTTCCTTCAATTTTAGCTTCGAGAGTTAATGAAGATGTTGTTAAAAAATCTGTAAGATTTGTAATGGAAACTGACTATATTGATGACTTAAAGAGACCGGGAGTAGTTTTAGGAATAAAAACAGTTCCAAGAGTTACAAGAAAGTTACTTGAAAAAGGAGTTTTAGATGAAGACAAAGTTTATAAAATTCATAAGGAAAACATTGAAAAAATTTATAATCTTGATTTAGACTTTTAAATGTAATTTTTATTTTAATCATAAAAAATATCAATAGATTATCAATAGATTAAATATTATATCCATTATTAATTAAATTAAATCTATCAACTGTATAGGCTTACTTAAATGCCTTCTTGCAGAGCCCGGAACTTCATAAAAGCCTATTTTTAAATCTCTCTCAACTTCTATCTTTCTAATTTCATCATATCCAATTAATTTTTTGCATTTTTTACATTTGTATCCTGTTTTTTTACCTTTTGCCTTTAATGTACCTCCACAGTATGGACATTTTTTATCTTTAATATACTTTTTTTCCAACTTTAATATCTTAATTTTTTCAATATTTATTCCTAATGGTTTTTCTCTTACAGTTCCATAAACTGCTATATAATCCCCTACAATCAATTTTCTTATAATGTCTCTAAACTTTTTTGTAGGCTCATAAGATATACAATCAATTTCTCCAGTGTTGTCAGATATTCTAAATATTACATGCCCTCCTTCTATGTCTTTTGGATTTTCAACAACTCTTCCATAAACAATAACTCCAGTGTTTGGATAGATATCTTTAATTTTCATATTTCTTAAATGAACATCAGTTCCTTGATTTGTTTTAAATATCATAAATCTTTCTGGTTTTTCTCCTTCTATCATGTTCATAGCCTTTAATAAAATTTCAGGGTCTATTCCTCTAATTCCAAATAAAACAGGACATGGGGTGTTAGGAGTTATTAAAATTTTGTTATTTTCATAATCGTAGTTGTCAAATGTGTACGGAAATGTTTCTTTATCCATTTTTATAACGCTATCCTCATTAATAACTCTTTTTTTTCCCCACATATCTTTTTTTCTATATGATAAAAGCTCGTAAGTGAAGGGAGGAGTAGCAGAAATAGCCCCTAATGCCCCAACAATCCCTCTTCCTAATTTATATTTAATATAATCTCCTCCAATCTTTAAAATGAATTTTTCAGCGTAATCTATGCTAACTATGTTATATAAAAC
>JALVUY010000110.1 GCA_027023665.1 Methanocaldococcaceae archaeon | reverse complement strand
AATAGATATATAGGTTTTATCTTGTAAAATTTCAATATTCATTTTAAAATCCCAATTTTTTAGATCAACTTTTAAATTTAACTCTTTAAAATTGTCTAATATATACTTTCCAATAATTTTTTCTAACTCTTCGCTTGTAAAATTATGTTGCCCTCTTCTATTACATCTAACTACAAAGGATTTGCCTTTTATAAATTCTTTTTTTTCACGTATTAATAAAGATACATTCTTTTTTATTTCCTCGATATCTGTTTGGCATTCTAACTCTAAAGGTATTAATCTAAGTAAAAATTTTAAATTGTCTTTATTTTCTTTAATATAATTTAAAAATTCAAAAGGATTATAAGAATAAACTAACAAAAGTCCTCTAAATGGTGTCCAAGATATTTTCTTTTTTATTGGTAATTTCTCTAATTCTTCTTTTAATTTTGGCTCAAATCCAGGCTTTGTTGTTATTAAAGCAACGGGTTTCATAGATTTCCACTAAACTCTATAATATTTTTTGCTAATCTAACTTTATCCTCTAATGTTTTCATAATTGTATTTGTTATTAAAACTTCGCATGGTAGTTCTTTGGCTAATTCTTTGTCAGTATTATCTACAACTAATATATCAACTATATCCTTATAAAATTCATAAACTCCTTTAATTGACACTTCATAACCTTTAACTTTCATCAACTTTCCCGCTGGTCCAGAGACAGCAGAATTTCCAACGATAGGAGAGACAACAACAACTTTTTTATCTTTCAATATTTCTCTAATTCCCTTTAAACTTAAAATAGGTCCTATGGATGTTATTGGATTAGATGGGCCAATAATAACAAGATCACTTTTTTCCAAAGACTCTAAAGCCTTTTCACAAGGTTTGGCGTATAGACAATTTTCATATATGACATCTAAGACATCAACATCTCCCTTTCTCTTAACCCAAAAGTCGTGAAATTTTAATAAGTCAATCTTACCATCAACATTGGCCAAAATTTTTGTCTCAACTCTATCGTCTGTCATAGGAATAACTTTTGCTTTAATTTTTAACGCCTCTCTTTCCATCTCAACGATTTCTGAAAGCTTATAACCTCTTTTTAAATAATAAGTTTTGTGCATCTTTAATGCCCTATCTTTATCACCTATTCTTAAAACTTCATCAAATCCCAAATTTTTCAGTTGTTCATGAGTATAGAATGTGTCTCCCTTAACTCCATACCATGTTTCTTCGTTAATTAAATCAGCAAGTGTGTATAGAACAGTATCAACATCTGGAGATAAATATAGATCTCCTATCCACGTATCTTCACCAGTATTAACAACAACAGATAATTTTTCGTTATCAACAACTCTTTTTAAACCCTGTAATAGTTTTGGAGTTCCTGTTCCACCAGATAAAACTGTAATCACAATGACCACCTAATTTAGTTAAACTTTATCTTATAGGAAATTTCCACTTCAATTTTGTAATTATTTTGTGAGATATTTTATCAGTTAAATAATATTTGTTTATTTTAGATTTCTTTTCTAATATTTCATCTATTATTTTTTTAATATTTTTTTTACCATTGTATTTTTTTGCTAACTCTTTCATTTTTAAGGCATTTCTTTTATATATCTTCATATTTCTTATATCAAAAATGGCCTCTTCCAATCTACACAATTCTTTATATGATAAAGAGATCCCACAACAAATCTCATTAACTTTTTTAGCATTATTACCCTGCTCTGGATGGTCCAAATCAGGAATAACTATTAATGGCTTTCCAAAAGATAAAGATTCCATAATTGTTGAATGTCCTCCGTGAGATATAACAAGTTCAGCATTTTTTATTAAATCTTTCATATTTGTTGTTATAGGAATTATCTCTATATTTTTATAATTGTAAGATGGCAAATTTAAGTCATCCTTTAACTTTTTAGCAACAGTGTCACTACCACAAACAAGTTTAACATTGAAATCATTTTTTAAAGCAATTTTTCCAAGTTCTTCAAGTATTTTGTATCTATACTCAAATCCTCCAATAACGCTAAGTATATAATCCTCATTTCCATCTTCAACATCGTATCTTATTAAAGGACCAATAAACTCCATATTTTTTAAAATCTTTAGGTTGTATTCACATATAGTATATGGTGGAGGAAAATCAGGAACTATAAATTTTTCACATCTTCTATTTATCATATTTAATGCCTTCATTGTAGGATAAACTATTAAATCTGTCTTTAATTTATATTTGGTATAATTTTGATTACTTATGCAAATAACGGGTTTTTTTAAAAGTTTTGCAGCAACAACTGTGCTATACTTACAATCCGAAATTATTAAATCTGGATTATATTCCTTTATAATTTCATATTCTCTTTTAATTGCTTTTTTTGGACTATATTCCTTGTTAAATATTGTTGATGTTATGTCAAATTTTCCATCTTTTCCTTTAAGTTTTATCTCTGGAAAAGTTTCAAAAACTTTAAAATTGTATTTTTCTATAAAATCTTTACTTTTATCATAGGCAATGTAGGCAATTTCATAACTATCTTTTAAACTCTCCCCAATAGCTAAACATCTGGTTGTATGGCCAAAACCTTCTCCACAAACTGAGATTAAAATTCTCATAATCCCCCCAAGAAGTTTTATTTTTTATTTTATTTTTTATATAATTTTAATTTTATTTATTTTAACTTTTTAACTTTAAATTTTAATATTTTGTTCATTTATAATAACTTTTTGCTATCCTCTGTTAG
>JALVUY010000109.1 GCA_027023665.1 Methanocaldococcaceae archaeon | reverse complement strand
CTCCACCAGTGATAGAGTTAGCTGAAGCTTGTTGTAGTGTAAAATCTACAAAACCAGCTTGGCTAAGTGCAACTGCACCAACAAGTGTTCCAAAGATACCAAACTGAGCTGCACCACCAAGGAGTGCAGTTTTAGGATTTGATAAGAGTGGACCAAAATCTGTCATAGCTCCAACACCCATAAAGATAATAATAGGAAACATCTCATTGGAGAGCCCCATCTGATAGATAACACCTAAGAAACCATGCTCACCGGCAATCCCTGCAACAGGGATATTGGCGAGTAATCCACCAAATGCGATTGGTAGAAGAAGAAGTGGTTCAAAACCTCTAGCAATGGCTAACCAAAAAAGGAAGAAAGTCACAAGAATCATAATCACACGACCAAGACCCTTATGAAAATTACTCATTGGTTCACCCTTAGCATTTAACTCTTCTCCTGGATTTACAAGTGCTACAACACCGGTATCTTTTAAAAAACCTATAATCATTTCACTAAAAGGCTTTGATTCATAAGTCTCTGGCTGATGCGTAGAAGCTTTTTGCACAACTTGTTCATGTTCTGATGCAGATACTGTTGTATTTGCAAAGGCAAGAAACATAAAAAGTGCAAGTAATTTAATAACAATATTTTTCATACTCAACATTATTATTTTTAAATATACTTTCAATAGTGTTTAAAATCTCTCCATAATTATATTTTTTATCTAAATCTATGTTATCCTTTAAAATTCTTCCAGCATCATCATCTCTCATATTTTTTATTAAAAATATTACAGAGCCATTTAATATTGTTGGATTTTTTAATATCTCATCTCTATCTCCATCTGTAATTCCCAAAATTTTTATTCCAAATCTTGATAATATATCTCCACATACTGTTGTAGTATCATCTCCTATTGTTATAGCACATATAACATCTTTGTCTTTAATCATCTCTAAGACATCTTCCCCAGCGTGATTAACAAAAATAACATATCCTTCATTTATATCTTTATTAGTAATTTTTGGTTTTGTAGGATGCCTCCTTAAAATTCCAGTTTTTATAACTGCTTTCTTTAAATCAACATTTTTTAGTTTTTCAACACCCTCTTTTTTTGGTTCTCCTCCAATAATATCAACAATTTTTCCATTCTCAGAAACTAAAATAACTTCATTACTATTTGCTTTTCCTATAACGACACCATTAACCAATATCGATTCTCCAACATCTACACCATGAACTTTTCTATAAACTCTATTTTCATTTTCCCAAATCTCTAAGCCGTTACTTATGCATCTTTCAATTCTCAAATTTAATTCTTTTGATAGATAGTTAGCAATTTCTTTTACAATTTTTGAGCCATTATCGTTCCAAATTATTATTGTTCCATCTTTTTCTCCAGGTCTTTCAATTTGAATAATTGGTTTATCTATATTTGCTCTTTCAACTACAATTTTTCCAAAAGTATGTCCTGTAATCTTTGACTTTCCATAGTTCATTAATATTAAAATATCACTGTCAGATAACTTCTTTAAAGATTGAGAGGGCATTAATTTTTCAGAAATGTCTATAATATCTTCCAATTCATTATCTATAACTGCCACTCTTCCCATAGTTCCTCCTAACTTTGCCTTAACTTCTCCAAATTTCTTTAATAAATCTATAATTTTTAATGCGTAGCCACTATCAACAATCTCTGGACCATGAACAACAACCCCTATTTTCATTTAATTCACCATCTTATACTTCCATCTCCATAGTCCTTTTTTTATCCATTCTTCTCCTAAATTATTCTTTTTAGCGTATTCTTTTAAGATATTTTCCCATTTTACCCATAACTCTGGAAATTCTTTTTTAATTTTATCCATTTCACCCATTTCCATAGCTGGACATATAAAACATCCGATTCTGTCGAAGCCTTTTTCATACAGTTTATTGTAAGGAGATTTCTCCTTTAATAAATATATCCAAACGTGTAAAGAACTCCAATGATATATTGGTAAAGCATTTATCTGTTTTTTAATGTAAGTATTTCTATAAATCATTCTTTTTTTTGCTCTACTAAAACTTTCATACTTTCTAATTCCAACAAATGCTAAAACATCATCTTTATAATTTTCTTCAATAAATTTTTTTAAAGGTTCCAATTTACAAATTTTAGAACACCATCTATCGTCTCTTGAAGGGATTCCATATTCTTTAACTTTCTCCCAAAAATCTTCGCCTTTTAATCTTATAATTTTAATATTATAATATTTTTCTACTTCTTCAACATTTTTTAAAGTTTCTTCAAACTCTAAGCCAGTATCTATAAACACAACATCAATATTTTTTCCTAAGGCTTTTAAAGTTAAAATTAATGTTGCTAAACTGTCCTTTCCGCCAGAAAACGCTACCATAACTGGTTTTTTTAATTTTTCATAAGTGTTTTTTATAAATCCAATGGCATTTTTTTCATAGGATTCAATAACTCCTTTATTAGCCTTAACCATTATGTTAAAAGCCTCCTCTAAGTTGTTATAAATCTTTTTAGGTTCATAATTTTCATTTTCATTATCAGATTGTGTAGCAATACTAATAATTTGAAAGTTTTTAGAAATAGTTTGTATATTTGATGCTTCTGTTTTACAAATAGGACACCAAGTTGCCCAAAAGTGTATCATTATGGGTTTCGTTTTATCTATGGTATAGTATTTGTTTTCAATTAAAGAAATGTTGGATAATTCAAGTGGAACTTTATTTAAATTAGTACTTCTATAG
>JALVUY010000108.1 GCA_027023665.1 Methanocaldococcaceae archaeon | reverse complement strand
ATAGAAAAATTTATAGAAAAATTAAAATTAATTGATATATGGGGGAAAATAAAAAAGAAAAGTTAAAAAATAAAGTTATTCTTTTTGTTTAGCTTTTTCATCTTCTTTAAAGTATTCATCATATACTCCAGCGTCAATTTCTTTTTGAACTTCTTTAGGATCTTTTCCTTCAACTGTTACTCCCATAGAGCCACAAGTTCCTAAAACTTCTTTTACAGCATTCTTTAAAGTGTATGATAACATTGAATCCATTTTCATTTTTGCAATTTTAATAACTTGCTCTAATGTTAAGTTACCAACAACTTCGTGTCTTGGTTCGTGAGCTGCTGTTTCTATACCTAACTCTTTTTTAATTAAAGCAGTTGTTGGAGGAATTCCAACCTCAATCTCGAATTTTCTTGTTTCAGTATCAACTATAATCTTAACAGGAACTTGCATTCCTTCATAGTCTTTAGTTTTTTCGTTAATCTCTTTAACAACTTGCATAACATTAACTCCTAAAGGACCAATTGCTGGCCCTAATGGTGGCCCTGCTGTAGCCTTACCTCCAGTAATTAAAACTTCTACGACTTCCTTAGCCATAATGTCTCACCTCAGTTAAAAAATAAGGTATTATATCAGATGCGTAAATAAAATTAATATATGGAATATATAAAGTTATTCCTAATTAACTAATATTAATCTTTATGCTTTGAAACTATCTTAACACCTTCAACAGATAATGTTATTGGAATCGGAACCATAGCATTTTCAAGCTCTAATGTAACTTCCTCTTTGTTTTTATCTACTCTAATAACCTTAGCCCTTTCTCCTTTAAATGGACCTGCAATAATTTCAACAACATCTCCTTTCTCAATATTTTCAATAATTTTCTTTGGAGTTAATAGTGGTTCAATTTCTTCAATGGCTATAGTTCCAGGAACTATTCCTCTAACTCTTGGCATTCTTTTTATTAATTCTTCTACATCCCCTTTTGTTTCTGCTTCCACTAACACATACCCTTTTAAAGACTCAGTAGCCAATATTGAGTAAACATCTAATTGCTCCTTTTCAGCCCTACTTGCCATTAATTCAGCAATGTTTTTCTCCTGACCAACCATAGTTCTTACAGCAAAAATCATAATATCACCTTAAATAATTTAATTCAAAAATATAAATCATTTAGTATTTAGCCAAAATTAGCTTTATTAAAGCATACAAAAATTAAATAAAAAATAACATAAAAAAGTCTTTAAATTAAAATTAGCATTAAGTTTATAGAAGTTATACTTTTTATACTTTTGGAGTACCTGGAGGTTTTATTATATTTTTTATATATGTTGCAGGAACATGGATTATGTAACCTATTACACCTAACAGGGTTATTCCCAATGCTGTAATTTTGGCAACATTTATATATTCTTCCAAGGTAGGTTTTTTAATTACTAACCAAACCCTTTTACACTCTTCAAGAAACTCCTTTAGCTCATCTATTTTTTTGTTAATATCAATATCTGTATTCATTGTTATCCCCTTAGATTTTTGGAATATTCAATAAATCAGTTTTTTTTCTTTTTATTCCAGTTTCTCCAAACTCAATTCTTGATTGTACTCCAGTAACTACTAATAAAACTTTAACTGTATTCTCTAATTTTTCATCAATTGTAGCTCCCCAAATTATAGTTGCATTAGGATCCAATCTTGAAGAAACTGTAGCTACAACGTCCTTAGCCTCTTCTAATGTTAAGTCCTCTGGACCCATAACATGAATTAATGCCCCTGTAGCTCCGTCAATGTCTACATCCAACAATGGAGAGTTTAATGCCATATTGATAGCTTCTTTAGCTCTCTTTTCACTATCACTTTCACCAATTCCAATCATCGCTAAGCCTCCATTGCTCATAACTGCCTTTACATCGGCAAAGTCTACATTAATTAATCCATCTTTGGTTATTAGTTCTACTAACCCTTTTACAGCATTGATTAAAACTTCATCAGCCACTTTAAATGCTACTTTTAGAGGCATATTTGGAACGATTTCAAATAACTTTTCGTTAGGAATTACAACTAATGTATCTGTATGTTGCATCAATTTTTCTAGACCTTCTTTTGCATTTTTCATTCTAACTTTGCCCTCCATAACGAAAGGTAGTGTAACTACTGCTACAGTTAATGCTCCAATTTTCTTAGAAATTTCTGCAACTACTGGAGCTGATCCTGTCCCAGTTCCTCCACCTAATCCACAGGTTATAAATACCATATCGGAATCTTGAATTGCCGCTTTGATTTCTTCAGCACTTTCTTTTGCTGCTTCTTCACCAATCTTTGGATTACCTCCTGCTCCTAAACCTCTTGTTAATTTTTTCCCAATTAATATTTTTTTGTCTGCCTTAGTCCTTATTAACTGTTGAGCATCGGTGTTAATCGCTATAGTTTTAGCTCCCTCTATTCCTTCTAATTTTAATCTTGTAATTGTGTTATTTCCTGCTCCTCCACAACCTACTACTGTTATTTTAGCCTTTGTTTGTTGTAAATATTCTAACAATTCCTTATCTTCTGGAGATAACTCTAATTCATTAAACTCTTCCATTTTATTTTCTTCTTCTAAGATATTTTTTAAAAACTTCACGGTATAACCTCCATAATGGTTATTTTATAATTTTTTATAATTTTTGGAAGTTAATGAAAATAAAAACAATCTGTGAATAATGTATATCCATAAAACCTAAATAATTATATATGAATAAATAACTTTATATAGCC
>JALVUY010000107.1 GCA_027023665.1 Methanocaldococcaceae archaeon | reverse complement strand
AAAATTTAAGATTATTTTACTCTTCCAATGAGAAAAAAGATTATTATCTAATTAATCATTATATGATTTTGTACTTTGATAAAATAAAAATAATAATTTTGAAGAAATAATTTATTCAATAGGCTTAATAGAATCTCTGTAGATTTGTTCTACTCTTTCTCTTGTAGCCTCTACAGGAGCTAAATTTAATAATATATCTAAACTTGGAGTGTTAAATGCTAAATCAACTAATTGTGGAATGTCATCTTCTCCAAATCCTAAATCTGGTAGTTTTTCAGTTAATCCTACACTATTTAACCATTTCTCAACTTGTTTTGCTAAATAAATTCCATCATCTTCTGCTTTCTTCACATCTTCAACTATTGGTTCGTAAATATGTGCAAATGTTTGTTTTTGGCAATGCTTTATGACAGTGTTTTATAACCGCTGGTAATAAAACTCCCAATCCAATACCGTGTGTTACTTCAGGATTAATTCCACTCAATGGATGTTCCAATGCGTGTGTATAATGTAACAAACCATTATCAAAAGCTATTCCTGCAATTGCAGAGGCATATAATAACCAATATCTTGCTTCTAAGTTTTTAGGCTCCTCTAATGCTATTGGTAAGTATTTAGCAATAATTTCAATTGTCCTCCTTGCTAAATCAATTGAATATGGGCTTCTTGTTAGAGTTGTTGCAGCTTCAGTAACATGGTTTAATGCATCATGGAGAACAAGGGGCTACAAAAGGAGGTTCAATGGGGCATTATAATCAAACATCTACAATATTATTGATAAGTAAAGAAACTCTGTCACAATAGTGTTGGTAATCGTATCCCTGGTAATTAAGGTTAATAAAAAGTATTATATCTAAAGAAAATTTAACAATCGAAGATCTAAATCTAATCTTCCCTTTTTTCAAAACTATATATTTTTAATACTTTATTTAATATTTACTCATTTTTTATGGAATTTAAAGATCATAGGGGGACTTACACATTGGGATTTTATTTTAAAAATAAGAGAGCGGAGAACATGAAGTGATATTTGTCTTATAATTTGTACATTTGGATAAATAGATAGATAAAATATATATTGAGTAATGGGTTAACAAATAAAAGGAGGTATATGGGAAAAAGACCTTCTTTAAAGAATCAGTTTTAATATTTAATATACAAAAGTTTTAGGGAAAGAATGAACAAAAGAAGTTTGAAAATTAAGTATTTAAGGGGAAAAATGTCTCCTAGTATAAATATGTTACAGAATTAGATGCTAAAGTATTTTTGCGGAGTTTATAGAAGAGTATGAAGTGAAGGGGAGATAGGTATACTAGATTATAAAAGCTTATATATTTTACATTCGAAAGTTAGAAAACATTGTAAAGTTTCGAATGTGAATATTTATAGTATAATTATCAATGAATATTCATTTATTTGTCAATATAAATTTACCTTATAAAATAAGAGAATAGTGCTCCGGCCGGGATTTGAACCCGGGTCGCGGGCTCGAAAGGCCCGCATGATTGGCCGGACTACACCACCGGAGCATAATTATATAATATTTAAAAAAAGAGTGGCGGACCCGGGGGGATTTGAACCCCCGACCCCCGGCTTAGAAGGCCGGTGCCCTATCCAGGCTAGGCTACGGGTCCTCTTAAATCTTTTAAATTTCTCAAGTAAGCACTTCTTACAATAGAAACTACTACTATATATACTTTTCGTTTCATGACTGGTAACAAAAATAAAATGGTTAATTATAAATATAACTTTGTAGCAAAATCTTTATTAATATTATTTTTTTAAACCTTAATTATACTTCTATTATTTACCATCTTATTTTTAATTATATTCATTACTACTCTTAATGTTTCTTAATCTTTTTTATTTACTTTTTATTTAATAAACTCAAAATAAGAGGTGAATTTATTATGTATAAAATATTAGAAATTGCTGATGTTGTTAGAGTACCTCCAGAGGAGTTTGGAAATGATTTAAAAGAAACTATAAAAAAAATTCTTATAGAAAAATACGAAGGAAGATTAGACAAAGATGTAGGTTTTATTTTGTCAATAGTTGATGTAAAAGAGATAGGAGAAGGAAAAGTCGTTCATGGAGATGGCTCAGCTTATCACCCAGTTGTATTTGAAACTCTTGTTTATATTCCAGAAATGTATGAGCTTATTGAAGGAGAAGTAGTAGATGTCGTAGAATTTGGTAGTTTTGTAAGATTAGGGCCGTTAGACGGATTAATACACGTCTCGCAAATTATGGACGACTATGTATCTTACGACCCTAAAAGGGAAGCAATTATTGGAAAAGAGACTGGAAAAGTTTTAGAAATTGGAGACTATGTTAGAGCAAGGATAGTTGCAATTAGTTTAAAAGCTGAAAGAAAGAGGGGAAGTAAAATAGCTTTAACGATGAGACAGCCATATCTTGGAAAATTAGAGTGGATTGAAGAAGAAAAAAAGAAAAATAAAAAAGAGGAAGAAGAATAACTAAAAAGGTGAGGTTATGAGAGCCTGCTTAAAATGTAAATATTTAACTAACGACGAAATATGCCCTATATGTCACTCTCCAACAAGCGAAAATTGGATTGGGTTGTTAATTGTTTTAAATCCAGAAAAATCAGAAATTGCTAAGAAGGCAAATATTAAAATTAAAGGTAAATATGCATTAAGTGTAAAGGAGTAGATTAAGCATGTTAATACTCCCAGAAAATTTAAGAGAAAAATTAAAAAAACCCTTTGGAAAAGTATATAAAACATTACCAAATATAGATGGTGATATAGTAACTGTTGGAGATATAGTAACTAAAACAGTAGTTGAAAATAACATAATCCCTAAATTATCCATTTTTGATCTAAAAACTCAAAGAACAATCCCTATAAAAATAAATCACAATTTTAAAAAAATTATTAAGGTAAAAAATCCTCCTGGTTGTATATCTGATGAGGCAATAGAAAGTATTAAATACCTATCTACCATAAATGATAAAGACATCGCTCTATTGGTAGATGGAGAAGAAGATTTACTAGCTCTAATTGTTATCAAATACTTCCCAATTGGTACTTATGTTTTATATGGATTGCCAAATAAAGGAATGGTTATTATAAAAATAAATGAAAAAATAAAAAAAGAAATTGATGATATTCTAAAACAATTTATAGAAATACATTAAAATAATGTTATAAATCTTTTAACTAATAACAAAAAACAAAAAGCTAATAAAAATTTAAAAAATTATAAAGAGGGATAAAGTATGGAGATAAGGATATTATCAGAAAGGTATAACCCATTATTAAAGAGAAAAGAATACAGATTTATTGTAGATTATGAAGGAGCAACACCTACATTCAAAGATGTTAAATTAAAACTTGCGGCAATCTTAAACGCAAATAAGGATTTATTAATCGTTGAAAAAATTGTTGGAGAATCTGGAATGCAGAGAGTTAGAGGTTATGCTAAATTATATGACAATGAAGAAATGTTAAAGTTAATTGAAAGAGAACACATTTTAAGAAAGAATAAAATTGATGAAGAAGAGGAAACAACTGCTGAGGGGGGAGAGTAAATGACAAAAGGTAAAAAAACAGCAAAATACAAATATTACAAAATTGAAGGAGATAAAGTTGTTAGATTAAAGAAGTTTTGCCCAAGATGTGGGCCAGGAGTTTTTATGGCTGAGCACTTAAACAGATACTCATGTGGAAGATGTGGATATATGGAATGGAAACAGCCTCAAAAGAAAGAAGAATAAATTAATTATTTAACTCTTCTTTTAATTCTAATATACTCATAGATCTTAATATGTCTGTCTTTGATATTATCCCTTTTAATTTGTTATTTTCATCTACCACAAAGACTCTATCAGCATAAACTATCTTTTTTAAAATGTCAGTTATTTCAGCATCTTCATTAACTATTACAGGCTTTTCCATATAATCTCTAACAGTTCCTTCTTTACTGTGTATATTACTTATCCCTATACAACCAATTAATTTTCCATTTTCAACTACTGGATATCCAAAATATTTGTGTTTAAGCATAAAATTTAAAAATTCTTCAATAGCCATATTTGGATCTACGCATACTGGATTTGGGGTCATAATGTCTTTTGCCCTAATATTTTTAAAGATTGTCTCAACTTCCACCATTCTACTCTCTTGTTCAGCACCAAAATACACAAACAAACTCACTAAAATTAATATAATATTCATTGATAGTAGCCCAAAAATTAACATAGCCAAAGCTAAACTTTTTCCAATGTTTGCTGCTATTTTTGTAGATTTTAAATAGCCATATTTTTTTGATAAAATTGCTCTTAACACTCTACCTCCATCCATAGGGAAGGCAGGAATTAAGTTAAAACTACCAAGCATTAAATTTAACAATCCAACTGTATATATTAAGGGATAACCACCTATATTTATATCAAAAAATTGAGAAATTATCAACAAAGAGATTCCAATAATAAAACTAACTATTGGACCAGCCAAACCTATCTTTAGCTCTCCTTCTCTTGGAATTTTATCCATCATCGCTACTCCACCAATAGGCAAAAGCAAAATTTTCTCAATTTTAACCCCATACTTTTTAGCCACATAACTATGCCCTAATTCATGTAAAACGACAGAGACAAACAATAAAATAAACAAAATAGCCCAAAATATATTTTTATTGATTACAGATAGCCCTATTACAATTATCAAGAATAAAATAAATGTTATATGCAACTCTATCGGTATTCCCATAACTCTAAATAATCTTATTGAATAGTTCATAAATATCCTCTCTTGTCTTGTAATTTTTTAATTATTAAATTTTTATTTGTGTCAATACATATAATTATATTTTGTTATCTAAAATTGGTGACATTATTATGATCCCAGACAGTGAATTTATAAGAAAAGATAATATACCAATAACAAAAGAAGAAATTAGAGCAGTTAGTATTGGGAAATTAAATTTAAATAAAGATGATGTTGTTGTTGATATTGGCTGTGGTAGTGGGGGAATGACTGTTGAGATGGCTAAAAGATGCAAGTTTGTATATGCAATTGACTACTTAGATGAGGCAGTAGAATTAACTAAACAAAATTTAGATAAATTTAAAATAAAAAACTGTGAAGTTATAAAAGGTAGGGCTGAGGAAGTTTTAGAAAAATTAGAGTTTAATAAGGCATTTATTGGTGGAACAAAAAACATTGACAAAATCATTGAAATATTGAACAAAAAAAATATTAATCATATTGTTGCTAACACTATTGTTTTAGAAAATGCCGTTAAAATTATAAATGAATTAGAATGTAGAGGATATAATGTAGAGGCAGTTAATATTACAGTTTCATACAGCAAAAAAATACCATCTGGGCACATGTTTTTAGCAAAAAATCCAATAACAATAATAAAGGCAGTGAAAGAATAATAAAATTATAAAAAGTTAAATTATGACAACCTCTCTCTAATTGGCTCTAAAATCTTTATAAGCTCTTCAGCAACTGTATTCTTTAAGTCCATTGGATGTAATTTTTTATTTATAAATAACTCTTCTAACTCTTCATAACTATTTACAGCTATATCTCCACCAAATTTTTCTGGTCTCTTTATAGTTAAAGGATATTCAAGGAAATATTTAGCAATCTCCATTATTGGATTTTTTTCAATAATTCCAGCAGGACAGTATGCTTTTCTAATTTTTTCTCTAATTGTTTCTGGTGAGTCATCAACAGCTATAAAGTTTCCTTTTGAAGAACTCATCTTACTTTCTCCATCTAATCCAGTCAAAACAGGATTATGAATACAAACTACTTTTTTAGGCAACAATTCTCTTGCTAACATATGGATTTTTCTCTGCTCCATTCCTCCTACTGCAACATCAACATCTAAGTAATAAATATCATTGACTTGCATTATTGGATAGATAACCTCAGCAACCTTTGGATTTTCATCTTCTCTTGCTATAAGTTCCATACTTCTTCTTGCTCTCTTTAAGGTAGTTTTTAAAGCCAATTTATATACATTTAAAGTATAATCTTTCTCAAGTTGAAACTCACTACCATAAATATACTCTGCTTTTAAACCCATAGCCTCAAAAACTTTCTTGTTGTATTCTCCTATTTCTCTAATCTCATCTAACTCTCCTTTTTGATTTAGATAGGCATGTAAATCAGCCAATAATATTATAATATCAAATCCAGCATTTTGTAAGTCAATCATCTTTTTAATTTGTAAGTAATGCCCTAAATGTATTTTACCACTTGGTTCAAATCCAATGTATGCTTTTTTATCTGGTTTATTTAAAACTTCTTTAAGTTCTTCTTCACTAACTATTTCATAAGTGTTTTTCTTTATCATCTCGAATGTATCCATCATATCACCACAAAAATATTCTAATGCAAAACTTTATTATATAACTAGTTATAATTTATAAACACTTTATACTAATTAAATGTTATTCCATCGTTGGTGACAATATATGAGAAAAATAATTTCATTTAAGGTTAGTAGTGACCAAGAACTTTTAGATCTTTGTGAAAGATTATCAAGGCTAAAGGTTGATTGCACAATAGAATCAAAAGGAAATCATGTAAAGATCTTTGTATTTGGATTTGATAAAGATTCCTTAAATGAAAATTATAGGACTATAGTAAATTTAATAGAAAAAGTAAAGAGAATGTATAGAAAAGACAAAGAAGGTTTATATGAATACATCTTATCAGAACTTAAATATCCAGTTAATAAAGATTTGATAATAGATACTCTTAAGACTTTAGGCTATAGAGTTATATACTTAGAAGATGAAAATGCAATAAAAACAGATATTGACATTAATAATTTTAATGAAATTTTAAAAAATCTCTTTGAACTGTATCAAGAGTTGAGATTTTCAAATCTTGGATCAAAACCTGTGAAAAATTTAGTAGTCTTAGTATCTTTTATAAAAAACAAACCTATTGAAGAGGTAATTAAAGAGGCCTTAGAAAAAGAATTCCTTAGAGAAGAGGAGGATGGTAGAATAGTATTAAACAAAGATATAAACTTAGCTAAAAAAGTTCTATTGGAGGGAGAATATGGAGATAAAGATATTGGAAAGGAAGAATAATTTAGTTGAAATTGAGTTAATAAATGAAGATCACTCCCTACCTAATTTATTGAAAGATATTCTATTAACAAAAGACGGCGTAAAGATGGCCTCATACTCTATAGACCATCCATTGTTACATCCAGAAACTGGAAGATATATATCAAATCCAAAGATAACTGTAATAACTGAAGATGGTGTAGATCCAATAGAAGTTTTAAAAGAATGTTTGAGAGATATTATAAATATGTGCGATACTTTACTCAATGAATTAAAAGAAAAAATGAATAAACAATAATCTGTTAAAATTTTCAATGTTTTCTTTTCAAATCCAGTATACCGAAAATTTTATATACTGTGTATAGTATTTTCTATATACAAATTTTTAATTTTTGTCTTAGAAATTTAGTGAATCTCTCTCTTTTAACTTAAATGTAAAGTAATTTCAACTGTAAAATATTTATATAAGATGTCATATAATATTGGTGATTTTCATCAAATTTAAATAATTAAACAAGTTAAACCTCAATAAAGTTATAAGGAGGAGTGAATATGGACAGAGAAGTGCTGTTGCAAGCGGTGAAGGAGGCTCGCGAACTCGCGAAGCCGAGAAACTTCACACAGTCCTTTGAATTCATAGGAATATTAAAAGAAATTGACATGAGGAAGCCAGAGAACAGAATAAAGGCTGAAGTAGTGTTTCCTCATGGAAGAGGTAAAGAAGCTAAGATAGCAGTTATTGGAACTGGTGATTTAATTAAACAGGCTGAAGAGTTAGGATTAACTGCTATTAGAAAAGAAGAAATTGAAGAATTAGGTAAAGATAAAAGAAAATTAAGAAAAATCGCTAAGGCTCATGACTTCTTTATTGCTCAAGCCGATTTAATGCCTTTAATTGGTAGATATATGGGTATGATATTAGGTCCAAGAGGTAAAATGCCTAAGCCAGTTCCAGCTAATGCAAACATTGCTCCTTTAGTTGAAAGATTGAAAAAAACTGTTGTTATAAACACAAGAGATAAACCTTACTTCCAAGTATTAGTCGGTAATGAAAAAATGACTGATGAACAAATAGTTGATAATATAGAGGCTGTTTTAAATGTTATAGATAAGAAATATGAAAAAGGTTTATATCACTTAAAAGATGCCTATGTTAAATTAACTATGGGTCCAGCTGTAAAAGTCAAAAAAGAAAAAGCTAAGAAAAAATAAATAATTACTAATGATAAAATAATTACTAAATGACAAAGGGGATAAAAATGGAAACAAAAGTGAAAGCACACGTAGCCCCATGGAAGATAGAAGAGGTTAAAACACTCAAGGGGCTTATTAAAAGTAAGCCAGTAGTTGCTATAGTAGATATGATGGATGTCCCTGCCCCTCAATTACAAGAAATTAGAGATAAAATTAGAGATAAAGTTAAATTAAGAATGTCAAGAAACACATTAATTAAAAGAGCTTTAAAAGAAGCTGCTGAGGAATTAAATGACCCAAAGTTAGCTGAATTGGTAAATTATGTTGAGAGAGGGGCTGCAATATTAGTAACAGATATGAATCCATTTAAACTTTATAAGATGTTGGAGGAAAATAAGAGTCCTGCTCCTGTAAAAGGAGGGCAAATTGCCCCATGTGACATTAAAGTTGAGAAAGGTTCAACTGGAATGCCTCCAGGACCTTTCTTAGGAGAACTCAAAAGTGTAGGTATTCCAGCGGCTATTGAAAAAGGTAAAATTGTAATTAAAGAGGACAAAGTAGTTGTTAAAAAAGGAGAAGTAGTTTCACCAAAATTAGCAGCAGTATTAGACAGATTAGGAATAAAACCAATAAAAGTAGGTTTAAATATTTTGGCAGTTTATGAAGATGGAATTATATATACTCCAGATGTATTAAAAGTAGATGAAGAGAAACTATTAGCAGATATTCAAACTGCCTACCAAAATGCATTTAACTTAGCATTTAACATAGCATATCCAGCAAGAGAAGTATTGCCATACTTGATACAGAAAGCATTTATTAATGCTAAGGCATTGGCAGTAGAAACAGCATTTATAACAAAAGAAACTGCTGGAGATATATTAGCAAAGGCTCAAGCACAGGCATTGGCATTAGCTTCCAAGTTGCCTGAAGATGCTTTAGATGAAGACATTAAAGCTAAACTGTCATCAGTAGGAACTACAGCATCTTCAACTGTCGAAGAGAAGAAAGAAGAGGAGAAAAAAGAGGAAGAGAAGAAAGAAGAAGATTCAGGAGTAGCTGGATTGGCTTTATTATTCTAACCGAAAAATATAAATAATTAATAATAAATAGTGAATTGCAAATTAATTATAATATGTAGTAGAGATAAAACACAATACTAATTAAACAAACATAAAAACAAAATCTAATATAAACAAATTGAATGAAAATGGAGGTGTAAAATATGGAATACATTTACGCAGCATTACTATTGCACAGTGCAGGAAAAGAGATAACAGAAGACGCTATTAAAGCAGTTTTAACTGCTGCAGGCGTAGAAGTTGATGAGGCAAGAGTTAAGGCATTAGTTGCTGGATTAGAAGGAGTTGATATTGAAGAGGCTATAGCAAACGCTGCTATGCCAGTTGCAGCTGCTCCTGCACCTGCAACAACTGCAGCTGCTGAGGAGAAAAAAGAAGAAGAGAAAAAAGAAGAGAAGAAAGAAGAAGACACTGGAGCAGCTGTTGCTGGATTGGCCGCTTTATTCGGATAAATTCCTTAAACTTTTATTTTTTATTTTTTAGTAATATATTTATTAATTTAAATATATAAATATTATGTTTATGTTTTTAAATAATCTATATATATGTGGATATTTACTATAATATTTAAGCTATCTACTAAAAAGGTGAAAGTTATGGAACCCGATATAAAGATAGTCAATGTTGTAGTTTCAACAAAAATTGGAGATAATATTGATTTAGAAGAAGTCGCAATGATTTTAGATAATGCTGAATATGAACCTGAACAATTTCCTGGATTAGTTTGTAGATTGTCAGTTCCAAAGGTAGCGTTGTTAATATTCAGAAGTGGGAAAATAAACTGTACAGGGGCTAAGAGCAAAGAAGAGGCTGAGATTGCTATTAAAAAAATTATAAAAGAATTAAAAGATGCTGGATTCGATGTTATTGAGAATCCTGAAATCAAAGTTCAAAATATGGTTGCTACTGCAGACTTGGGAATTGAGCCAAACTTAGATGAAATCGCCTTAATGGTTGAAGGAACTGAGTATGAACCTGAACAATTTCCTGGATTAGTTTATAGATTAGACGACCCAAAAGTTGTTGTCTTAATTTTTGGTAGCGGTAAAGTAGTTATTACTGGATTAAAGAGTGAGGAAGATGCTAAAAGGGCTCTAAATAAAATCTTAGAGACAATAAAAGAAGTTCAAGAACTTTAAAATTTAGTGATGAAAATGATTGGGATAATTGACTACAATGCAGGGAACTTGAGAAGTATTCAGAAGGCAGTTGAACTTTATGACAGAGCAATAATAACAAAAGACAGTGGAGAGTTATTAGCGTGTGATAAAGTAATCTTACCAGGAGTTGGGAATTTTGGGAGTGCTATGGAAAATTTATCAAAAATAAAAGAAACATTATATAAAATATTTGATGATAAAGTTCCTTTTTTAGGAATATGTTTAGGTATGCAGGTTTTATTTGAAGAGAGTGAAGAAAAGAAAGGAGTTAAAGGTTTAGGAGTAATAAAAGGTAATGTTATTAAATTTAGAAATGTTGAAAAACTACCTCACATGGGTTGGAATAATGTAAAAATAGTTAAAGACAACCCATTATTTGAAGGTATAAAGGATAATAGTTACTTTTATTTTGTTCATTCCTACTATGTAAATCCTTTAAATAAAGAGTATATCATTGGCACAACTGAATATGGAATTGAATTTCCAAGTGCTATAAATAAAGACAATATTTATGCAACACAGTTCCATCCTGAAAAAAGTGGAAAAGTTGGATTAAAAATTATAGAAAACTTCGTTGAACTATTATAAAACTCTTTTATTAATTTCTTGAAGTTTCGTTTAAAAAATCGTTTAAGAATATTAAGCCCCCACCATAATTTACAGCCTTAGGATGAATTGATAAAAAATAAGGTTTGTTTTCAATTTTACTCAATTTGTAATCAATTAATGCAATTATTTCAGCCTCTTTTACTAATATTTTTGGAAGATACCAGGTATATTCTCTATTTATAATGCCAATTACATAAATTTTTCCATTTTTCTTTGTAATAATTTTGTTATTTAGAATTATTGATATATTCCTCTCTAAGAATAATTTTTCTGCATCTTTTGATATTATATATCTTGGCGGAATAAAATACTTAATTTTTTTAGGGTTAAAGCCACATTCTTTTAATATTTTAAAGGATTTATTTAGTTTTTCCTCTGCAACTGTTTTATTACAGTTAAATTCATCTCCTATATGATTGTAGGCATGATATTCAATGTGATAGCCCTCTTTTTCTAATTGATGCAGATATTTAACAAATTCAGGATAGTTTTTTAAATTATGCTCATTTGCATGATTGACAATCAAAAAAAGATAAGTTCTATTTTGATAGTGATATTTATTTATTATTTTTACAATTTCTTTTAAATCTTTAAAATAAACTGGACTAACATCGTGAATAAATATTATTGGCTTATTTTGATTTTTGTATAAATTATAATTTGTATTTATTAAAGATGGCAATAAAACTATAAAC